>DATLWN010000025.1:0-8102 GCA_035576305.1 Mariprofundaceae bacterium | reverse complement strand
CAGGGGCGTGACGCCGCCCGCTATCCGGAGCTCGCCATCGACGGCGTGCTGGGCCTGGATGCGCTGCACGCGGGCCTGGCCGAGCGCCTGGCCCGCTTCGAACCGCTGGGGCAGGGCAATCCGGCCTGCCAGTGGCTGCTGGATCAGGTGCAGATCGCCGACCGGCGGGACATGAAGGGCGGCGTGGTCAGGCTGAGGCTGCAGCAGGCGGCGAGCCGCAGCGGTCTGTGCGATGCCGTGGTGTTCGGGATCGGTGCCATGGACGAGGCATTGCGGCCGGGCGCGTGCGTTTCGGTCGTGGGGCAGCTCCAGCTCGATGACTGGCGCGGGGGCGGTGCCGTGCAGTTCGTCGTCGAGGATGTGCTCGATGGCTGAGATGCCCCGTTTGACAGCATGCGCGGCGGGGTTCACCTTCAACGGGTTGGGGAGCTGCGATGGCATCGATATCGGCTGATGACGGCGGCGCGCGGGGCAGGGCATGAGGCAGGCCCGTGTCGAACTCTTGCAGTCCATGCCGATATTCGGCGGCATCAACAGGCAGGCGCTGGAGTTTCTGATCGATCTGGCCTCGATGCGCCATGCCGGGTCGGGCGAATACTTCTTCCATGAGGGCGAGGACGCCACCTCGATGTTCGTCATCGAGCGCGGCCGGGTCGTCGTCAGCAAGCTGTGGGACGGCAGGCCGCATCCGATCAAGCATCTTGGCCAGGGGGACTGCTTCGGCGAGATGGCCCTGCTCGATCTGTATCCGCGCAGCGCCTCGGTGATCGCCGAGGAGGCATGCGATGTGATCGAACTCGGCCGGGAGGCGCTGCTGAATCTCTGCCAGCATGACATCGAGCAGTTCGCCATCCTGCAGATGAATGTCGGCCGCGAGATCAGCCGCCGCCTGCGCACCGCCGATCACCAGCTGTTTGCGGCGAGGTTCAGCCCGAAGCGCTGAGCCCGATCCCACCGGGTCCGCTTGGCCTCGCTCAATCGCGGCGCGGCTTGATTTGCACGGCCGGATATGTACCTTGCTGTTCCCCCGCATCGGGGTGCCATGGCTGGAGTGAACGATGGGCATTGAAGATCAGATTGCAGGTTTCCGTACGCGGGCCGAGGATTTCTCGGAACGGATCGAAGCGCTGCGGAGGTCCCTTTGACGTCGAAACCAAGCAGGAGGATCTGCGCGAGCTGAACGCGCGCATCGAGGATCCCAATCTGTGGAACCATCCCGAAGAGGCCCAGAAGCTGATGCAGGAGCGCACGCGCCTGGAACGCCTGCTGAATAGCTTCAACGGTGCCAAAAGCAAGCTCGACGACCAGGCCACGCTGTTCGAACTGGGTGCCGAGGAGGGGGATACCGATTCGCAGGTCGAGGCGGCGCAGGGCCTGGACGAGGTCGAGGCGGTCATCGAGAAGCTGGAACTGGCGCAGATGCTGGGCGGCGAGAACGATGCCGAATCGGCCTTCCTCGACATCAATGCCGGTTCCGGCGGCACCGAGGCCCAGGACTGGGCGGAGATGCTGTTGCGCATGTACCTGCGCTGGGCCGAAAAGAACGGATACAAGACGGAGCTGATGGAGTGCACCGCCGGCGAGGAGGCGGGCATCAAGTCGGCCACCGTGTCGGTCAGGGGTGAGTACGCCTACGGCTATCTGAAGGCGGAGATCGGCGTGCACCGGCTGGTGCGCAAATCGCCGTTCGATTCCGGCAACCGCCGGCACACCTCATTCGCCTCGGTGTTCGTCTACCCGGATATCGAGCGCGAGATCGAGATCGACATCAACGAGGCCGACGTGCGCGTCGACACCTACCGCGCCTCGGGCGCCGGCGGCCAGCACGTGAACCGTACCGATTCGGCCGTGCGTCTGACGCATCTGCCGACCGGCATCGTCGTGCAGTGCCAGAACGACCGTTCCCAGCACAAGAACCGCGCCACGGCATGGAAGATGCTGCAGGCCCGCCTGTACGAGCACGAGGTGGAGAAGCGCAATGCCGAGAAACAGGCCCTGGAGGACACCAAGACCGATATCGGCTGGGGCCATCAGATCCGCTCCTACGTGCTCGATCAGTCCCGCATCAAGGACCTCAGGACCGGCATGGAAACCAGCAATACACAGGCCTTTCTGGACGGCGAGATCGACGATTTCATCTCCGCCCAGCTGATGGGAATCCGGCGCGGCAGCGGCGAAACGGAGCACTAGGGCGCGATCCCCATCATAAGTCTTTATTTTTACATGGAAAACGCTATAATGCGCCACCCCGCTGTTCAGGCGGGGTTTTTTTGGAGGTTTTGATGATCAAGCTGTTCTCGAACCCGGCCAGTCCGGACTCGCACCGCACCCGCATCGTCCTGGCCGAGAAGGAGCTGCCGACCAAGATCATCGACGTCGACCCCGAGAACCTGCCCGCCGAGCTTTTGCAGCTCAATCCCTACGGCCGCCTGCCGACGGTGGTCGATCGGGATATCGTGTTTTTCGAGGCCTCCGTGGTCTGCGAGTACCTGGATGACCGCTATCCCCATCCGCCGCTGAAGCCGGGATCCCCGGCGGAGCGGGCGCAGATGCGCCTGGCGGTGATGCGTATCGAGCAGGAGCTGTATCCGCTGTACGACAGCATCGAGCGCGTCAAGCGCAAGACCGACCAGATGAAGAAGCTGCGCTCGTGGCTGGAGACGCTGGATAGCTACATGGCGCGCCAGGAGTATTTCGTCGGCGAGACCTATTCGCTTGCCGATATCACCATCGCCCCGATCCTGTGGCGCCTGCCGTCTCAGGGGATCGATACCGGCCGCATGCGCAATCTCGAGCGTTACATGAAAAGCCTGTTCGAGCGCCCGGCGTTCGAGCGTTCATTGAGCGAATACGAACAAATGCTGCGGGATCGCTGATCCGCTCCGGATCGGCGGTCTATAATGTCGTGATATTGTTCACTTTCATTTCAGGAGAGCCTTGAACAATTCCCTCCTAACCGATTTGGAGGCGTTGCGACATGCGGCTGGATATCATCGAATCCGATCATGCGGATCGTGCAGAGGTTGAGGCGTTTATTCGCGCCACCTTTTTCGACGTCTACCGGGCGCGCGTCAACCTGTTCATGCCCCATCTCGTCCGCCTGAGGACCCTGCACGACCATCTGGTGGCCGTCGTCGGTTACCGCGATGCCGCGAACCACTCGCTGTTCCTGGAGAAGTACCTGGACAGGCCCGTCGAGGATGTGCTCTCCGCCGCGGTCGGCCAGCCCGTGCGGCGCGAGGATGTCGTCGAGGTGGGCAATCTGGCCGATGCCGCGCCGGGCGGGGCACGGGCCGCCATCATCATCCTGACGGCATTCCTGCACAGCGCCGGCTACCGCTGGGTGGTGTTCACCGGCGTGCCCAAGCTGCGCAACGCCTTCGGACGCCTCGGGCTCGATCCCATCGAGCTCACCCCCGCCGATCCGATGCGCCTGACGGCGCAGGAAAGGGAGACATGGGGCAGCTACTATGCCGGCCAGCCGCTGGTGATGGCCGGCGACATCCGGCATGGCTTCGAATCGCTGGATATGCTGCGCAGGCTGCTTCTGGACACGTGGCAGGATGCGATGAGCCAGGGCCGGACCTTGGCCAAACAGGAATGCATGACGTGAGCCGCGTGCTGGAGGCGGTGATCGACCATGCCGCCAGATCACGCTCCGCCATGGCCCTGCAGGGACAGTCTGTATCACTGAGCTACAAGCAGCTTTGGCATGCCGTGTGCGAGCTGACGGGCCGCCTGCGCGGGGACGGCGTGCGCAGCGTGGCCATCCTGGCCGACAACAGCCCCGCCTGTGCCGTGGCCGATCTCGCCTGCGTGGCCATGGGCATCCCCTGCGTGCCCATCCCGCTCTTCTTTTCGCCGGAACAGGTTCGCCATCTGTTGACCGCCACCGGCGTCAACACGCTGCTGACCGACATGCCCGAACGGGCGCTGCCCCTGCTCGATGCGCTGCAGGTTCCGTACAACCAGAGGGCGGACTGGGAGCATGAGACGGGCATCGGCCTGCAGGTGATCGACCTGGAGGATGTCATGCCGCGCATCCCGCACGGTGTGGCCAAGGTGACCTTCACGTCCGGCACCACCGGCGAGCCGAAGGGGGTCTGCCTGAGCCAGCAGGCCATGGAACAGGTCGCCGATTCGCTGGCCAGGGTGTCCGGAGCCACGCCCGCCGACCGTCACCTGAGCATGCTTCCCCATGCGACGCTGCTCGAGAATATCGGTGGCCTGTATGCCTGCATGCTGACCGGCGCCACCTGCTGCCTGCCAGGGCTGGAGGCCGTCGGGGCGCGCGGGGCCTCCGGCCTGGATGTGCGGCGGTTCGCGCAGTCATTCGGACAGCATGAGGCCAGCACCTGCATCCTGATCCCGCAGATGCTGCTGGCGCTGGTGTCGGCGATGGCGCATGGCACGCCGCATCCGGCGTCCCTGCGCTTCATCGCGGTCGGCGGGGCACCGGTGTCGCCGCACCTGTTGCGTCAGGCCGCACGGCTGGGGCTGCCGGTGTACGAGGGCTACGGTTTGTCCGAGGCCGCGAGCGTGGTGGCCGTGAACCGGCCGGGCGCCGCCAGGTTCGGCACGGTGGGGCAGCCGCTGCCGCATGTACGGCTGCGCTTTGCCGAGGATGGCGAGATCGAGGTGGCGGGCAGCCTGTTCTCGGGGTATCTGCATGATCCGGATACCGAGGTGGGAGAGTTCTGGCCGACCGGGGACATCGGGCATCTGGACGACGAGGGCTTCCTGCACCTGACCGGGCGCAAGAAGCATATCTTCATCACCTCATTCGGGCGCAACGTGGCGCCGGAATGGGTGGAGCGCGAGTTGACCGTCACGAAGGCGATTGCCCAGGCGGTGGTGTTCGGCGAGGCCCGTCCCTTCAATGTGGCCGTGCTGGTGCCACGTGGTGCGGCCGATGCCGGGGCGATCGCAAGCTCGGTGGCCGAGGCCAATGCCCGCCTGCCGGACTATGCTCAGGTCAGGCGGTGGATCATCGCCGATTCGCCGTTTTCGCTCGACAACGGCCAGTGGACCGGGACGGGACGTCCGCGCCGCACCGTCATCGGGAAGGCCTATGCCAAGCGCATCGAGGCCATCTACAAGGAGGAGGATAGCGATGGCATTTTATGACCAGCTTCTGGCGCAGACCGAGAGCGAGCGCAATGAATTACTGGGCATCCCCTTCATCCGGCGGGGCATGGCCGGCGAGCTGGGACGGGACAGCTATGTCGCGTTCCTGACCCAGGCCTACCATCACGTCAAGCACACGACACCGCTGCTGATGGCCTGCGGCGGTCGCCTGCCCGAGCGCCTGGAATGGCTGCGCGCGGCCGTCGGGGAATACATCGAGGAGGAGATGGGGCACCAGGAATGGATCCTGAACGATATCAGGGCCTGCGGCGGCGATGCCGAGGCGGTGCGTCACGGCATGCCCGACATCCCCACCGAGCTGATGGTGGCCTACGCCTACGACACCATCCACCGCCGCAATCCGGTGGGTTTCTTCGGCATGGTGCTGGTGCTCGAAGGGACCAGTGTGGCGCTGGCCACGCAGGCCGCCGGTGTCATCAAGGCGACGCTGAACCTGCCCGACAATGCCTTCAGCTACCTGCGTTCGCACGGCTCGCTGGATGTCAGCCATGTCGGCTTCTACGAGGGCCTGATGAACCGCCTGGAGCATGAGGAGGACCGGCAGGCCGTGATCCATGCCGCCCGGGTGTTCTACAAGCTGTACGGGGATATATTCCGCAGCCTGCCCATGGTGGCGGTCGCATAGGAGGAGAGAGGACATGTCTTTGAACGGGAAACGCATCATCCTGACCGGTGCGGCCGGCGGCATCGGCAGCCAGCTGGCGCGCGAGCTGGACCGGCAGGGGGCCATGCTGGCCCTGGTCGATGCCAATGCCGCGGCGCTGGAGCGCCTGGCGGAGGATCTGGGCCAGGCCCATGCCGTGCCGGGCGACCTGTCGAGCGCCGGGGGCTGCGAGGCGGTGGTCGAGAAGGCGCTGCACCTGCTGGGCGGCGTCGATATCCTGGTCAACCTGGCCGGGCTGATGAGCTTCCGCGCCATCGAGGACGAGAATCCGGCCTTCCTGCAGAAGCTGATGCAGGTCAACCTGATCGCGCCGATGCTGCTCAGCCGCCTGGTGGTGCCGCATTTCCTGGCTCAGGGATCGGGGCATATCGTCAATGTCGGCTCGATCTTCGGCTCGATCAATTTCGCCTATTTCACCGCCTATTCGACCAGCAAGGCGGGCGTGCGCGGCTTCTCGGAGGCCCTGCGCCGCGAGCTGGCCGACAGCCATATCGACGTCACCTACATCGCGCCGCGCGCCGTGCGCACGCCGCTGAACACCGACGTGATCATGAAGATGGGCGAGGCCACCGGCATGAACATGGACGAACCGGAGCAGGTGGCCGCGCGCATCGCCACCGCCATCGCCCGCCGGGACAAGGATGTGTACCTCGGCTTCCCGGAGAAGCTGTTCGTGCGCGTCAACGCCGTGCTGCCGCGTCTTGTCGACATGGCCGTGGCCGCCCAGAATCGCATCACCCGCGGCTTCGCCAAGTCCGCCGCTGAATCCGAGAAGAGCAAGGAGAAGTGATCATGAAAAAGCATCTCGCGCTGATTGCAGGAATCCTGATGGCCGGAGCCATGATGGTGCCGGCGGCCCATGCCCAGCAACCCTATGTGGGCCTCGGCCTCGGCATGTTCTCGCTGGACCCGGGTGGCAACAGCAACACGGCAATGGGTGCCTACCTGCAGGTCGGGGACGATTTCATGCCGTATCTGGGCGGCGAGGTGCGCCTCGGCACCACCGACAGCGCCGGCAACGCCAAGATGAACTGGTTCGTCGGGGCCTATGCCAAGCCGAAGTTCGACGTGACCGGCGATCTGACCATCTACGGCCTGCTCGGCCTGACCGTGGCGCGTATGACCTACACCTCGGCCACCACCTTCATCTCCCAGGGCAAGACGAAGACCGATTTCAGCTACGGCCTGGGGGCCGACTACTGGGTGGGCTCGCAGTACACGCTCGGCGCCGAGTGGATGCGCTACGAGAGCCAGGCCGACACCGCGACCAAGAACACCAGCTTCGGCGGCCTGAACGTCGATGGCTTCGTCATCGACGCCAAATACCATTTCTAGGAGATCCCCGGCATGAAACAGCTTCTTTCCCTCGCCCTGGCGGCCTGCATCGGCCTGGCCGCGGCCTCGCCGGCCATGGCTGCGGACGATGCGATGATGCAGCAGGTGGCCCAGCTGCAGCATGAATGGGCGGTGGCCAACTACCAGACCCCGGACAAGGACAAGGAGGCTGCGTTCAAGTCCCTGGTGGACAAGGCCTCGGCGCTGACCGCCAGGTATCCGGACAGGGCCGAGCCGAAGATCTGGGAGGCCATCATCCGCGCCGGCTATGCCGGGGCCATGGGCGGCCTGAAGTCGATGTTCAGCGCCATGCCGCAGATGAACAAGGGCCGCGACCTGCTGCTGGCCGCCGAGAAGATCGATCCCAAGGCCATGGATGGCTCGGTCTACACGACGCTGGGCAGCTTCTACTACATGGTGCCGGGCGGCTTCATCGGCTTCGGCGACGACGACAAGGCCCTGGCCTACCTGAACAGGGCGATGGAGATCGCGCCGAACGACATGGATGCCAACTATTTCATGGGCGATTACTGGCTGCACGAGAAGAAGTACGCCAAGGCCGTGCCGTATTTCGAGAAGGTGCTGGCGCTGCCGGACGTGGCCAGCCGGCCGATCTACTCCAAGGGACGCAAGGCCGAGGCCGCGGCCAAGCTGGCCGAGGCCAAAAAGCGCATCCACTGAGCATTAGTTTGACGTGATAACAGGGCCTGCCGGCAACGGCGGGCCCTGTTTGTTTGGTCGTTCAGTCGCCGACCGGTTTCCTGAGCGCCTTCACCGCCCCACGCTTGGCCTTGGCCTCCAGCCGCCGCTGTTTCGCCGCACGGGAGGGGCGCGTCGGCTTGCGCTTCTTGGCCACGGCCACGGCGGCGCGGACCAGCGACTGCAGGCGGGACAGGGCATCCTGGCGGTTGCGCTCCTGGCTGCGGAAACGCTGGGCCTTGATGATGACCACACC
>DATLWN010000024.1:0-2156 GCA_035576305.1 Mariprofundaceae bacterium | reverse complement strand
CAGCAGGTCGTTGACCGGCGCCGCCAGGCCATGGTGTGCGGCCAGCTCGGCGATCTGGCCGTTCATGTCGGCGATCTCCGTCGGCCGCCCGTGCTCCAGATCCTGCCACATGCTGGTCTTGACCTCGCCCATGCCGCGGCTGACCCGCAGGTAGCGCTCCACAGCATCGCCGGGCAGCACCACCCCCTCGGCATGCGCCACCGCCACCGCCTCGCGCATCGCCGCCTCCACCCAGCGGGCCGTGTCGGCATCGGCCGCGATGTCCCGCGCATGGCGCCGCGTCAGGGCCGTGATGGCGTTGAAGCCGACGTTCCACAGCAGCTTGGTCCACAGCATGCTCCGCGCATCGGCCTCGATGGCGGCATCGACACCGGCCTCTGTCAGGGCCGCCACCAGTTCCTGCAATGGCCCGGCCGCATCCGCATTCCACGCGGCCAGGCGCACGTGCCCCGCCGCCGAATGGATCACATGCCCGGGGGCCTCGATGCGCGCACCGATGAAGGCCGACCCCGCCGCCAACGGATGCCCCGGCAGATGCCGGGCGACGATCCCGGGGGCGCGGATGCCGTTCTGCAGCGTCACGAGCAGCGTCCGATCCCCGACATGCGCCCGAATCTGGGGCAGGATCGCGTCCAGGGCCGTGGTCTTGGCCGTGATCAGCAGCGCATCGCAACCCTCGAGGATCGCCGCATCGTCGCTGGCGGCCATGTGCACCGTCGTCAGCTTTCCCATGGACTCGTGCCGCAATCCGTCCGCCTGCATGGCCTTCAGATGCGCGCCGCGCGCCAGCAGAGCCACCCCATGCCCCGCCTGATGCAGCAGGCTCGCATAATGGCAACCGACCGCGCCGGCCCCGGCCACGCCGATCCTCATCGTCATCCCTCCATCCCGCTATCGGAAACCATGGTTTTGTGTAGCATGCGCCGACCGCAGCGTATGTAAAGGTCTTCGAAGGAGCGTCCATGTCCAAGGATTCGCAGCGCGAAGAAGCGCTCGCCTACCATCGTTCCCCGCGCCCGGGAAAGATCAGCGTACAGCCGACCAAGCCGTGCGTGACCCAGCGTGACCTGTCGCTGGCCTACTCGCCGGGTGTGGCCGAGCCGTGCCTGGCCATCGCCGCCAATCCGGAACTGGCCGACGAATACACCTCGCGCGCCAATCTGGTCGCCGTGATCTCCAACGGCACGGCGGTTCTGGGCCTGGGCAACATCGGCCCGCTGGCCGGCAAGCCGGTGATGGAAGGCAAGGGGGTGCTGTTCAAGCGCTTTGCGGATATCGACGTGTTCGACCTGGAGATCGCCGAGACCGATCCGATGGCCTTCGTCGAAACGGTGGCCCGGCTGGAGCCGAC
Organism: Mariprofundaceae bacterium; assembly: GCA_035576305.1. Taxonomy (GTDB): domain Bacteria; phylum Pseudomonadota; class Zetaproteobacteria; order Mariprofundales; family Mariprofundaceae; genus DATLWN01. Next base: position 805 of record DATLWN010000024.1, on the reverse strand, counting down.
CTTCGGCGGCATCAACCTCGAGGACATCAAGGCCCCGGAATGCTTCATCATCGAGGAGGAGCTGAAGAAAAGGGTCAATATCCCGGTGCTGCACGACGACCAGCACGGCACCGCCGTGATCACCGCCGCCGGCCTGCTCAACGCGCTGATCCTGCAGGAAAAGAACATCGAGGATGTCACCATCGTCTGCCTGGGGGCCGGTGCGGCCGGCTTCGCCTGCATGAAGCTGATCGAGGAGCTGGGCGCCAGGCACGAAAACATCCTGTTCCTGGACCGTTCCGGGGTCATCCACAAGGGCCAGAAGGACCTTCCCCCGCACAAGGCCTACTTCGCCACCGAGCGCCCGGAGCGCACGCTGGAGGAGGCCATGCGCGGCGCCGACGTGTTCGTCGGCCTGTCGCAGGGCAACATGGTCAGCCCGGACATGCTGCGCTCGATGGCCGACAGGCCGATCGTGTTCGCCATGGCCAACCCGACGCCGGAGATTCCCTACGATGTCGCCATGGCCACCCGCCGTGACCTGATCATGGCCACCGGCCGCTCCGACCACCCGAACCAGGTCAACAACGTGCTGGGCTTCCCGTTCCTGTTCCGCGGCGCCCTGGATGCAGGGGCCACCGTCTTCAACGAGGCCATGAAAATGGCGGCCGTGCGGGCGCTCGCCGAACTCGCGCGCCAGGACGTACCGGATTCGGTCAGCAAGGCCTATGGCGGCAAGCGCATGCGCTTCGGCCCGGAATACATCCTGCCCAAGCCCTTCGACCCGCGCCTGATCGAAATGGTGCCGGCGGCCGTGGCCAAGGCC
>DATLWN010000023.1:0-2181 GCA_035576305.1 Mariprofundaceae bacterium | reverse complement strand
CCAGGCCGCCGTTCTTGCGGATCATCGGCTTGGTCAGGCGGTCCGGGTTGTAGTGCGCATGCAGGCCGGCCTGGCCCATCGGGCACAGGCGCCCGTGGTTGACCGGCGATCCCGGATTGCCCTCGAGCTTCAGCACGCGGGCCTCACGGATGCGCGCATGCAGGTTGCAGCCCGCGGGGCACATGCGGCAGGTCGACGCATAGTACAGGTCGACGCCGGGCTGGACGAAGTCCTGCGGATCGACGTTCGGCTCGACCTTCTCCTTGCGGACCTCCAGGTCCACCTCATTGATGATATCGGTATCCCCGCATCCGCTCAGAAGCAGTGCGCTGCCGGCACCTCCCAGACCCATGGCCTTCAGGAATGTACGGCGGCTCCATGAATTACGGCTCATCGTCTCCCTCTCCTTCTCGACCAGCAGCTTAGATGTGGCATTTCCAGCAATCGTGAGGCGCACGGACCATATGTTCCTTGACGCTCTCGGGCAGCTGGTCGGTCAGCTTCGCGATCTCGGCATGGGTCATCGTCTCCGGATGCTCCGGATTCAGCACCGCAGGCTGCGGGTTATCCACCTGCATCAGCGGCGCGGTACTGGTCGGCACCATCCAGCGGCTGGCCGGCGCCGGTTTGCCGATGTCCGAATCACCCTGGAACTGTTTGTGGCAGCTCAGGCACCATCCCATCGTCAGCGGCCGGATCTTCTGCGCCGTGACAAAGGTCTTCACGTCGCCGTGGCACATGCCGCACACCTGCTGGGTGGGACGGCCGTCCTTGAAGATGAAGCGCTGGATATGACGCTTGTGCGGGAAATACACGAAATCCGGCAGGTCATGCACCTTGAGCCATGGAATCGGCTCCTTCTTCTCCCAGTAGGAGAACAGCTTCTTGATGCGCGGCTTCTCCCGCACCGCCGGGATATGGGAATGGCAACCGATGCACTTGGCCACCATCGGGATGCCCGACACCTTGCTGCGGCGGGCATAGGTATGGCAGTACATGCAATCGATCTTGAATTTGCCGGCGTGGATGTAATGGGGGAAATCGATCGGCTGCGGATCATTGCTGACATCGTCAGCCTGTGCAGTCAGGGGCAGCAAAAGCCCCGCGGCCACCACGATGGCCATGCACCAGAATACAAACGAATACGGAGTCTTCGCACCAAGCCTCATAAGGCTCCCCCCCCTCTGTTTTTCATGCTCTGCGTGATGCCCTAGAGCATCCAGAAATCTACCGGCTTAGGCTCCCCAGCCATATGCAACGGCCGATAATACTCGCTTCCGACGCCTTTTTATACCCCAAAAAAAATCAGAGTACTTATTGCGCCGCCCCTTCGGCCAGGGTGCGCAATTCGCGAATCGCCGCACCGTAATCCGGCTTGCCGTATACGGCCGAACCGGCCACGAAGGTATCCGCTCCAGCCACGGCCACCTCGGCCATCGTCGCCGCATTGACGCCACCGTCGACCTGCAGGCGCGCATCGGAACCGGCCTCGTCGAGCATGCGCCGGGCCTCGCGGATCTTGTCCGTCACGGCATGGATATAGCTCTGACCGCCATAGCCCGGGTTCACGCTCATCAACAGCACCATGTCCGTGCAGTGCAGCACGTGGCGGATCGTCGATACCGGCGTGGCCGGATTCAGGCTGACGCCGGCCTGCTTGCCCAGCGAGCGGATCAGCTGCAGCGTGCGCTCCAGGTGGATGCAGGCCTCCTGGTGCACGGTGATGATATCGGACCCGGCCTTGGCGAAGGCCTCGACCTGGCGGTCCGGCTCGACGATCATCAGATGCACATCCAAAGGCTTGCTCGTATGCGGGCGGATGGCCTTCACGATGTTGTCGCCGATGGTGATCGGCGGGACGAAGCGCCCGTCCATCACATCCACATGCACCCAGTCGCAGCCGCCCTCGTCGATGGCGCGGATCTCGGCACCGAGGCTGGCAAAATCTGCGGAAAGGATGGAGGGGGCAATGACGACGCTGTTCATAGGGACGCATTTATAACGCCCGGGCCCGGATCAGTCCAGCCGCGAATACCCCTATCATTTGTATGTGTCATGCCGCTGCCATGGATTTGGACGTCAGGCTTTCCTGCCCATCCGGCGTCTGCGACGACTGCGCCCTCATTGCAGAGAGGCCAGCCACCGGCTCAATACCCCGACCTGATCCCGATCCAGGGGGCC
>DATLWN010000022.1:0-7051 GCA_035576305.1 Mariprofundaceae bacterium | reverse complement strand
TGAGTCCGGCGGTCCGCGCCTCCGGAAACCATGGCCATGCGCGCATATGTGCTGTATAATTTGCTTTCACACTTCCCGGATCGGCTTGCGGCGTGCCCTTCCGGGAAGGCAAAGAAGCCTGAAGGTGGCAATCGTGCCGCGATCGATGTGGACGCTGGATCATTTCGTTTCCGATTCATATGGCAGGCCGGTGCCGGAAGGTGCGCTATTGTCCCGGCTGTCCGCCGGGGAGCGGCTGTCCGGCATATCCTGCCGAAAAGCGATGAGTGTTTCCGATTCGTCATATGATGCGCGGGCGACGGCGTGTGGTGCGCCGTGGTCCGGCCGGCGCATGAGCGGCACCGGCTACAAGGGCCGAACAAAGGGTTGGGAGGGTTCCCGATGGCTACCAAACTGAAATCACTTGGATTTCCCCGTAATGGCGACTGGCTGAATTCGGGGTTCTTCGAGACCTATCTGCAGCGTCTGCTGGAGGAGCGCGACCGCTCGGGCCTGACCGACATGATCGGCGGCATCGAGGCGCTGATGATCACGGTCGAGCCCAACAATGCGATCGAATACATCGCCGAGCTGGCGCTGATGACGCCCTACCATTACCTGGTCACGCTCGATGGCCGCTATCACCGCACGCATATCCTGCGCATCGACATGCAATCGCCGGATATCCTGCTGCGCGAGGTCAAGGATCCGGCCCACGATGACATCTTCCGCAGCCTCAACGACATCTATCCCGTCGGGGCCCAGCGTCCGCACAGCCGCTACCTCGGCGAGATCCTGTGGGCCCAGGACCGCAGGCAGGTGGTGGAGATGCAGAAGCAGCGCGAGTTCCGCTTCCTCTCCTCCGAGCAGCTGGTGCATTCGGACCTGCCGACCAACGTCAGTGTCAGCGTCCCCTCGCCCTATACCCAGAATGTGGTCGGTTACATGGAGCGCCAGCCCGGCGCCATCCGTGTGTATGAGCCGCTCGGTTGCTGCAGCGTGCTGCCCGAGGCCCAGGATGCCTACGAGAAGGCCAAGGAACAGCAGAAACAGCTGGGCATCGATGACCTGATCCTGCCCATCGATCATCTGGCCACCCGCGTCTACTGCCAGAACCGGGAGGCAGCCATCCTCGAGTACCTGGCCCTGTCCAGCTACTACTACTGGGGCAGTTACAACATCAAGGACCAGAATTCGTCCACCAATGTCTGCAAGAGCGTCAACCAGGTGCCCGAATCCATGAGTCCGGCCAAGGTGTTTACCGCCAACAACCTGCCGTATTGCGTCAACCATCTGGACCGGCTGCCGTCGCCGACCGAGAGCTTCGTGCGCAACTACGGCCCGCGCCTGCACCACATCGCCCTGACCGTGAAGGACGGCGAGCGGGACAACAAGGAGAACATCGATTTCGTGGTCGAGGGCATCGCCAGCCAGGGCAAGCAATTCCTGCTGGACGTGGTCGGCTCGCGCGATGAGGGCCTGAAGCAGATCTTCTCGACCGCCTCGGCATTCTCCTCGCTGATCATCGAATACGTGCAGCGCTTCGGTGACTTCCAGGGCTTCTTCACGCGCGAGAACGTGGCCTACCTGACGGCCGCGGCGGGCGTCGAGGAGGGCGTGCGCCAGCTGCACTGATCCGCGCCGGGCGCGGTGTTCAGAAGAAGATCGCCAGCCAGACGGTAGCCACACCGGCCCCGGTCCAGGCCACGCGGTGCCGGCGGTGGGCCGGGATATGCAGGCAGTCGCCGGGCTTCATCTCCCGGATATCCGGCTCCTGTTCGAACTGCAGGCCGGCGCGGCCTGCCAGCAGCACTATCCATTCATCCTCAGCCTGATCGTACCAGAAGCCTTCCGGCGATGCGTGTCCCTGCGAGACGATGCGTTCGATGCGCATGCCCTTGCTCTCGAGCAGGATCTCCGTGATCTCGTCCGGCAGGTGTTCCGGGATGGCCTCGAACAGGTTGCGCATGGTCACATCCTGAGGGTAGGCGAGCCGGGGCCGGGCCGGCAAGCGGGCCGGAGCGGCTGCATTGATTGACGAAAAATAAGTGTCTACCCTTAGATAATCGATGGGAGGGATCGATCAGCGGGGACCGCCCCGGGGCGGTGCCCATTGCCGGAGATTCCAGCGCAGTTCATCCGCCGCGGTTGTGAAGGCGCAGGGATGTCGCGGTATGGAAGGAAGGGGGGATGGATGCGGCGCTCATCGGGGCAGTTTGAGCGGCATGATCACCACGTGATCCGTGGTTTCTATTTCATCGCAGCAGTCTTCGTTGCCATCGTCCTGTGCCTGATGGTGATCGACCAGGTACAGTCCTATGTGCTGGATTCCGTGCGCGCCTATGTGGCCGGTGAAGGCCTGTGGTCCAAGGGGGAAAAGGAAGCGATCTTCCGCCTGGGCAATTTCATGGCATCCGGCGACGAGCAGGACTACCAGGCCTTCCTGCGCGGCATCGACGTCACCCTGGGAGACCGGCAGGCGCGCATCGCCCTGCAACAGCCGGAACCGGACATCGACCGTGCCCGCGCGGGTTTTCTCGAGGGAGGAAACGATCCGGCCGACATCGACCACATGATCCATTTGTTCCTGTGGTTTCAGCATGTCCGGTACATGTCCTCGGCCATCGCCATCTGGGCCCGGGGGGACGACAGGATCAACGATCTGCTTGCCCTCGGGGAGAAGGTGCATGCCGCGGTGCATTCGGGGCATGTCGAGGGCGCACGGCTCCGGAGCCTGATCGGGCAGGTCGACTGGCTCAATCAGCGGCTGACGATTCTGGAGAACCAGTTTTCGGGCACCCTGGGCGAGGCGGCACGCTGGAGTACGAACCTGATGCAGGATGTGATGTTCGGTTCGATGTCCCTGCTGCTGCTGATCGGCCTGCTGGGGTCCTGGCGCATCGTCGGCGGCATCCGCCGGACGGAGCAGGAGCGGAGGATCGCGGCCGCGGTGTTCCATGATGCCGCCGAGGGCATCGTCGTCACCGATGACGTGCCGTCGATCCAGGGGGTCAATCCGGCGTTCACCCGCATCACGGGCTATGATGTCGCCGAACTGATCGGCAGGAATCCGAGCATGCTCAGCTCCGGGCACCAGGACGCCGAATTCTACCGCCAGATGTGGAAGCAGCTCGGCGATACCGGTCAATGGCAGGGCGAGATATGGAACCGCAAGAAGGCCGGACAGGTCTACCCGGCATGGTTATCGATCAGTGCGGTCCGTGATCGAAACGGGCAGGCGATCCAATACGTCGGCGTATGCACCGACATCACCGAGCGCAAGGAGCGCGAGACTCAGATCTGGCGCCAGGCGCATTACGACATCCTGACCAATTTGCCGAACCGCAACCTGTTCTACGACCGCCTGGAGCAGTACCTGATCCAGGCCAAGCGCGACGAGTTCATGGTGCTGCTGCTGTTTGTCGATCTGGACCATTTCAAGGACGTCAACGACACCTATGGGCACAAGGTCGGCGACCTGCTGCTGCATCAGGTCGCCGGCAGGCTCTCTGCCACCGTGCGCGAATCCGATACCGTCAGCCGCCTGAGCGGGGACGAATTCACAATCATCCTGCCGCGCATGCACGAGCGGCGGCATGCGGAGAGCCTCGTGCGAAAGATCGCCGTGAATTGTGCACGGTCGTATGCGATCGAGGGGCACGAGCTGACGATTTCCATCAGTACCGGCGTCGCCGTATATCCGCAGGATGCCGATACGATGGAGGCCCTGCTGCGCAAGGCGGATACCGCCATGTACGCGGCCAAGCAGGCCGGGCGCGGCACCTTCCGTTTCTACGCAGACCTGGACACGAAGCCTTCCGACGACACCTGACGGCCGTCAGGCGGCCAGCTGGCGCAGCACGTTATTGCTCCTCAGACTGGGCCAGCTTGCACTCCATCACGCCCTTTTGCCCCTGTGCCGCGGAGACCTCGTGCAGGGCCGAACGGGCTGACCACAGCCCCATCTTGACCTCTTGCCACACGTAGTACGATTTTCCCTGCTCGGTATTCAGCGTTAGCGAGGCGACATTTTCCGTCAAGGATTCGATGCGGTGCTTTCCCGGCGCCACATCCAGCATGAAGTATGTCTTGGGTCCGGTTTGCCCCACGGTTTTTCCGTCGACACTGACGGCCATCGGGATGGCGCCGCCCATGTTTTCATTTCTGTAAATATAGATTCTTGATGCTTGGGGCGGGGCCTGGAATGTCTTCGCCTGGTTGTCCTTGTCCAAGGATGCCATCGGAACGGTTGCACATCCGCCCAATAATGACAGCAGTGCAACGACCAGGATTGGCCATGATTTAAACTTCCAAACTGACATCGCTGCCTCCTTTGCAGAACGTGAGGCTTTTTATAGAAGACGCCATTCATTTCCGCAATTCGGTCGGGGAGTGCGGGATGATAGGTGCAACAAAACATGGCGGCCCTGCGGGCAGGGCCGCCATGTTGGCGATGAAATCTTTACGAGGCGAGCTGGCGCAGCACGTAGTGCAGGATGCCGCCGTGGCGGTAGTACTCCCACTCCTTCGGCGTATCGATGCGTATGACGGCGGTGAAGGCCTTTCCGTCATCGGTCGTGACCCGCACCTCGCGGGCGCCGGCCGCGACCCCCCGGATATCGAACACCTCGTGACCGGTCAGGCCCAGCGATTCGGCCGATTCGCCCGGCCTGAACTGCAGCGGCAGCACGCCCATGCCGACCAGGTTGGAGCGGTGGATGCGCTCGTAGCTCTCGGCGATCACCGCCTTCACGCCCAGCAGCGCCGGGCCCTTGCCGGCCCAGTCGCGGGAGGAGCCGGAGCCGTATTCCTTGCCGGCCACGATCACCAGCGGGGTGCCGCTGGCCTTGTACTTCATCGCCGCGTCATAGATGCTCATGGGCTCGCCATCCGGCAGGTGCAGCGTCACGCCGCCCTCGGTGCCGGGGGCCAGGCGGTTGCGCAGCCGGATGTTGGCGAAGGTGCCGCGCATCATCACCTCGTGGTTGCCGCGCCTGGAGCCGTAGGAGTTGAAGTCCTTGACCTCGACACCGTGCCCGCGCAGGTAGGCGCCGGCCGGCGAGTTGGCCTTGATCGAACCGGCCGGCGAGATGTGGTCGGTGGTCACCGAGTCCCCGAGCACGGCCAGCACGCGGGCGCCGGTGATGTCGCCGATCGTGCCGGGCTGTTTCGTCATGCCCGTGAAGTAGGGGGGGTTCTGGATGTAGGTCGAGCCAGCATCCCAGGCGAAGCGCTCGCCCGCCGGTGCCGAGAGCTGCTGCCAGTTGGCGTCGCCGGCAAAGACCTCGGCATAGGATTTGACGAACTGCTCGCGCTTGACGCCGGCCACTGCCTCGGCCACCTCGGCCTGCGTCGGCCAGATGTCCTTCAGGTACACGTCCCGGCCATCGGCACCCTTGCCGAGCGGATCGTTCATCAGGTCGATGTCCATGGTGCCGGCGATGGCGTAGGCGACGACGAGCGGCGGGCTGGCCAGGTAGTTCATGCGCACCTCGGCGTGCACGCGTCCCTCGAAGTTGCGGTTGCCGGAGAGCACCGAGGCGACGGTCAGGTTGCCGTCGGCAATGGCCTTGGAAACCTCGGCCGGCAAGGGCCCCGAGTTGCCGATGCAGGTGGTGCAGCCGTAGCCGACGACGTGGAAGCCGAGCGCCTTCAGCGGTTCCATCAGCCCGGCCTGGTTCAGGTACTCGGTGACCACCAGCGAGCCGGGGCCGAGCGAGGTCTTGACCCACGGCGCGCGCGTCAGGCCCAGGGCTGCGGCCTTTCTGGCCACCAGCCCCGCGCCCAGCATCACCGAGGGGTTCGAGGTGTTGGTGCAGGAGGTGATGGCGGCGATGACCACGGCCCCGTCGCCGATGGTGACCGTCCGGCCGTCGATCTCGGTCGTCACCGGCCTGGATTCGAGCCCGGCCTCCTGTTTGACCTTGTCCATGGCCGCGACGAAGTTCGGCTGCACGTTCGAGAGCGCCACGCGGTCCTGCGGCCGTTTCGGGCCGGCGAGGCTCGGCACCACCGTGCCCATGTCCAGGGAGAGGCGCTCGCTGTAGTCGGCCACGGAGCCGTCGCGGAACATGCCCTGGGCCCTGGCATAGGCCTCGACCAGCGCCACCTGCTCCTCGGAGCGACCGGACAGCCTCAGGTAGTTCAGCGTCTCGCCGTCGATCGGGAAGATGCCGCAGGTGGCCCCGTATTCCGGCGCCATGTTGGCGATGGTGGCGCGGTCGGCCAGCGGCAGGTTGTCCAGGCCGGCACCAAAGAACTCGACGAACTTGCCGACGACGCCGTGGGCTCTCAGCATCTCGGTGACGGTCAGCACCAGGTCCGTGGCGGTCGCACCCTCCGGCAGCCTCCCGGTCAGCTCGAAGCCGACCACCTTCGGCACCAGCATCGAGATCGGCTGGCCGAGCATCGCCGCCTCGGCCTCGATGCCGCCCACGCCCCAGCCGAGCACGCCCAGGCCGTTGATCATCGTCGTGTGGCTGTCGGTGCCGACCAGCGTGTCGGGGTAGGCCACGCCGGCATCGTCGACGAACACGGTGCGCGCCAGGTACTCGAGGTTGACCTGGTGCACGATGCCGGTGTCCGGCGGCACCACCTTGAAGTTGTCGAAGGCCTTCTGGCCCCATTTGAGGAAGTTGTAGCGCTCGCGGTTGCGCTCGAATTCCAGCGCCGCGTTCTTGGCCATCGCGGTATCGGAGCCGAAGGCATCGACCTGCACCGAGTGGTCGATGACGAGCTCCGCCGGCACCAGCGGATTGATCCTCTCCGGATCGCCGCCGAGGCTGGCCATGGCATCGCGCATGGCGGCGAGATCCACGACGGCCGGCACGCCGGTGAAGTCCTGCATCAGCACGCGCGCCGGCATGTAGGCGATCTCCCTGGACGGCTCCGCCTTGGCATCCCAGCCCACGATGGCCTCGATATCGCCCTTCGTGACCGCCTCGCCGTCCTCGCGGCGCAGCAGGTTCTCCAGTAGGATCTTCATCGAGAACGGCAGGCGGGAGATGCCTTTGAGGCCGTTGCGCTCGGCGGTGGGGAGACTGAAATAGGCGTAGCTCTTGCTACCGACTTT
>DATLWN010000021.1:0-4712 GCA_035576305.1 Mariprofundaceae bacterium | reverse complement strand
AGTAAAAGCAAGGATAATGCCATAAAACGGGCCGGTGTTGATCACCCGCCGGCCAGTGGCACACTGTCGCCATGCCGGAACGCGAAGATCAGGCGCTGGTGGCCTCCTGGCTCGAGGAGCATGGCGATTATCTGTATCGCTTCGCGCTGTCGCGGCTGTCCGGCGACACGGAGCTGGCGCGCGACATGGTGCAGGAGACCCTGCTGGCCGCCTGGAGGGGCAGAAAAGGCTTCGGGGGGCGTTCGGCGGTGCGCACCTGGCTGGTCGGCATCCTCAAGCACAAGATCACCGACCATATCCGCCAGCAGATCCGCAACCGGCAGTTGCACGAGGACGTCGAAAGCGACCCCACCTCCGACTGGTTCGGGGCCGACGGCCACTGGCAGGAGGCGCCAAAGGCCTGGCGCACCAACCCGGAGTCCCTGTTCGAGGATGCCGATTTTCGGCGCATCCTGCAGCGATGCCTCGATGCCCTGCCCGCCCTGCAGCGGGACGTGTTCGTGCTGCGCGAGCTGGGCGGCGAGGACTCCGATAGCATCTGTAATACCTGCAAGATCACGGCGACCAACCTGCATGTGCTGATGCACCGGGCCCGCATGGCACTGCGCTCCTGCCTGGATTTCAACTGGTTCGGGCGCAAGGCATGATGATGCCAAGGGGGAGATGAATGTATTCGTGCCGGCAGGCCAGCCGCATCCTATCCGACGCGCTCGATCGCAGGCTGTCGCCGATGGAGTGGCTCAATTTGCGCCTGCACCTGACAATTTGCGGCATGTGCCGGAATTACGCGCACAATATCCGCATCCTCGAATCCGTGCTGGTGCGGCTGCGCGACCGGCCCGTGGATGGCCCGCTTCAGCTCTCCGCCCCGGCCAGGGCGCTGATCCTGCGCAACCTCGAAGCCATCACGGCCGGTCCGGACGGGGAACCGCCCGCAAGGTAAGCGTCAGGCGGCCTCCCGCTCCACGCCGGCCAGGGCACCTCCGCAGCTGGAGCCCTGCCCGGCCGTGCAGCCGTAGCAGTGGTCCAGCACCGCGATCGGCAGCCCGGCAAGCCTCTGACCGATCAATTGCCGCAGGTGCGTCCCCGCACGCGCCCCACGGCCCAGCGGCAGATCGAGCATCTGGTTGAAATCGCAGTCGTAGACATAGCCCCGCCAATCGACGCTGATCAGGCTGCGGCACATCACGTCCTGCAGATTCTGTTCTCGATAGGCGTCCTTCAGCAGCTGCATGTATGCCGCGAACCGTCCCCTGGACACCAGCCAGCTGCCGAAGCGGCGGATCGGCATATTGGTGATCGTCAGCAGCCGGTCGAAGACGATGCCGTGGCGGCTGGAGAGCTCGCGCTTGTAGTCGTCCTGCAGCCGCTGCTGGTCCGGCGGCAGGCTCTCCCCCTGCGGGTTGTACACCAGGTTCAGCACCAGACCATTGCCCTGGCCGTAGCCCAGCGCGTTCAGGCGCCTCAGGGCGGCGATGCTCCTGGCATACACCCCCTTGCCGCGCTGGGCATCGACGTTGCCCTCCAGGTAGCACGGCATCGAGGCCGTGATCTCCACCGCGTGATCCGCCAGGAAACGGGCGAGATCGTCCTGCCCCTCCTCCTCGAGGATGGTCAGGTTGCAGCGATCGATCACATGCACGCCCATCGCCCGCGCCTCGACCACCAGCTGCCGGAAGTGCGGGTTCATCTCCGGGGCGCCGCCGGTCACGTCCAGCCGCCGCACGCCGGAGGTACGGAGGAATTCGAGCACGACCTCCACGGTGTCGCCGTCCATCTGCTCGGGGCGCCTGGGCCCCGCATCGACATGGCAGTGCTGACAGCTCTGGTTGCACCGATAGCCGAGATTCACCTGCAGGGTTTCCAGCCCGCGCCGGCGGATCGGCGGGAAATCCGTGTTCTCGAGCAGGGGCAGCGTGGCATGCATCGGCGTCTCCTCGGTATGGATCGGTACACGATATCGGTCGCATCTTGGTCGGACAACGGCGACAGGCCTTACACCCCCTTGCGAATCGGCCCTGCAAACGTAATATCAAGCAGATCGTCGAGGGGAGCGCCATTGCGCCGGAGGGAGCCGATTCCATGAACAAAGAAGCGATTGTGGATGCCATCCGCAAGGGGCAGCCCGTACCCCAAAAGAACCTGGCCGGGATCGACCTGAGCAATCTTGACCTGTCCGGCGCCGATCTCGCCGGCTGCGATCTGTCGGGCGCCAACCTGCGCAACGCCAAGCTGCACCGGGCGAACCTCTCCGACTGCAGGCTGTGCAAGGCCGATCTGCGCGGCGCCGATCTTAGCCAGGCCAACCTGTCCGGTGCCGACCTGATCGGAGCCCGTCTGCGCCGGGCCAATCTGACGCGCTCCATCCGCATCCGCACCAAGGTGCGCAAATGGGCCATGAAGGGGGCCTACATCGCCGGCCCGACGGCCTACAGCGACTGATGCCGATGCCGGTACAAAGGCCCGCAGCCTTCCCGCTGGACGAGGACCGCCCCTTTCTCAGCGAGCGCGAATGGACCTGCCTGCGCCTGATCTGCCACACCGAGGCAAGCATCGCCGACAGCGATCCGCAGGCGCTGGCCGAAGCGACCGCCAACCAGATCGATCCCGCACGGGCCGCCCAGCTGGTCGAGATCGCACGCATGGCCCGCCTGCCCGGTCTCGGCACCTGGATGGCCCGCCTGCTGGTCGAGGCCGGCGTGAGCCTCGATGATCTGACCGGGAAATCCGCGGACGAACTGCTGGCACGCGTGAACGCACAGGCGGGCTATCCCATCTGCAATGCCGCCACCATCGCCGCCTTCGCCCTGCTGCAGGCCGGGTGGAGAAACACCTCGGCCGCACGCACACATTGATTGCCGGCCCCCCCGGTCTATAATCGCCGCGCATGAACGAACGCATCCTCGTCACCGGCGGCGCCGGATTCATCGGCGCCAATGTGGCTGCCGCCCTCGTCAAGCGAAGCCAGGCCGACGTGCTGGTCGTCGACAACTTCTCGTCCGGCGACTGGCATACCCTGATCGACCTGGACTGCGAGGTCCGCGCCTGCGAGGCCAATGATCCGAAGCTGCTGGACGAGATCTCCGCCGGTGCCTTCTCCGCCGTGGTGCACCAGGCCGCCATCACCGACACCACGGTGATGGACCAGCGACTGATGGTCGAGGTCAACACCAATGCCTTCGCCGAGCTGCTGGCGGCCAGCGCCAAATCCGGCGGCACGCGCGTCGTCTATGCCTCATCCGCCGGCACCTACGGCAATTCCCCGGCCCCGAACCGCATCGGTAGCGGCGAGGAACCGACCAACATCTACGGTTTCTCGAAGCTGGCCATGGACCGCGTGGCGCGTCGCTGGTACGACCGGCATCCGGCGCCGATCGTCGGCCTGCGCTATTTCAACGTCTACGGCCCGGGCGAGGCCCACAAGAACGAAAAGGCCGGCACCAAGACCGGTTCGATGATGCTGCAGCTATACCAGCAGGTGCAGGCGGGCAAGACCCCGCGCCTGTTCAAGCATGGCGAGCAAATGCGCGATTTCGTCTACATCCGCGACGTCATCGGCGCCAACCTGGCCGCGCTGAACGCCCCCCGCTCCGGCGTGTGCAATGTCGGCTCCGGCAAGGCCCGCACCTTCAACGACGTCGTGACCATCCTCGGACGCGAACTCGGGCGCGACCTCGATGTCGAGTACTTCGACAACCCGTTCCCCTTCTACCAGATGCATACCGAGGCGGACCTGACCGAGACCCGTTCCCTGCTCGGCTGGGAACCCGAATGGTCGCTGGAGGACGGCATGGGCGAATACATCGGCCTGCTCGAACGGGGCTATGCGTCGGGCCCGGTGGAGCTCGCATGAACAGGACGATACGCGCCCTCCTACTGCTGGCCGTCGCCGCCGTGACCGGCGGCTGCCTGCCGCATGTCGTGCACCAGGGGAATGTGCTCGATCCGAACAAGGTCAACCAGGTCCAGGTCGGGGATACGCGCTTCTCCGTGGAAACGCTGCTCGGCACGCCGGTCCTGCACGATGAACTGCATCCGAACATGGCCACCTACATCGAGGAGTACAGGAACCCGGATACCGGCAAGCATTACACCCGGGGTATCGTCATCACCTACGACGACGCCCTCAGGGTGACCGCGATCCGTACCTTCGGCTTCGACAAGAAGGACGGGGGGAACTGATGGCCCTGCAACGTCCCGGAAGCCGTTCCAACATATCGTTGCTGAGCTCGGGGACGTTCTCGATCCTGCTGCTGGTCATCCTGATCGGCGGCCACGTCGTCCTCGGCTATCTGGTGCTGTCCGCGATACTCGGCGATGGCGGCCTGAAAACCATTGCCACGCATACCGATATCCCCACCTGGGTGCTGGTGTTGATGGTGGTCGGGGCCATCCTCATGGACGTCTGGATCTTTTATTCCGTGCGCAAGGCCCGCCAGCGGAGGCTGGAGCGCTGACGCCGCCTTATCGGTCACCCGCGGTGAAGGAGGACGCGCATGCATAGCCGGGCCATCCTGACCGCCCTGCTGATCGCGCTGCCGGTGATCTTCGTACTGCAGAACACCCAGGTGGTCGAGATCCGTTTCCTGTTCTGGACGCTGTCGATGTCGCGGGTGCTGATCATCCTGCTGCTGTTGGCCATCGGCATGCTGGCCGGCTGGCTGCTGCACGGCCTGTTCATCTCGAGAAAGACGCACCAGCCATAGCAAGCC
>DATLWN010000020.1:0-1624 GCA_035576305.1 Mariprofundaceae bacterium | reverse complement strand
AGCAGCTCGGCCGGGTCCAGCACGCTCAGGTATTCGGCAAGCGGCACCTCGCCCTGGCCCTCCATCAGCTGCCAGCGGCCCGCCGACAGGTCGACGGCCGCCACGCCCCAGCGCAGGCCCGTCCGGTGCAGGGCGGCCAGTCTGGTGCTCCTCCGCTGGTCCAGAAGCTCGCTCTCGGTCAGCGTGCCCGGCGTGACCACCCGCACCACCTCGCGCCGCACCGGGCCCTTGGCCTCGCCCGGCGGCTCCATCTGCTCGCAGATGGCCACGCGCCGGCCCGCCGCCACCAGGCGCGCCAGGTATCCCTCCGCCTGGTGCCAGGGCACGCCGCACATCGGGATGTCCTCGCCGTTCGATTTGCCGCGCTTGGTCAGGGCGATGTCGAGAACGCGCGCCGCGTCGACGGCGTCATCAAAGAACATCTCGTAAAAATCGCCCATGCGGTAGAACAGGATGCAATCGGCATACTCCGCCTTGATGCGGAGATACTGCTGCATCATCGGGGTATGGCCGGAGTGTTCCTGCATATCGTGAAACTAGGGCCTGACCTGTCAAAATCCAAGCGCGGCCGCATGGCTTTTCCGTGCCATGCCAGGCTATTGCGGGCACCATGCTTGATCGCCACCGCCGGATCGGATAGCCAGCACCAAACCGATCGATGGTGGAGTGCCCATGGACATCGCATATCGAATCAACACCCCGGTATCGGCCGACCAGTTCACCGCCCTGCTGCGCCGTTGTGCGCTCGGCGCCCGGCGCCCCATCGACGACCGCGCCTGCATGCAGGGCATGGTCGACAACAGCAACCTGACGGTCTCGGCCTGGGACGGCGACAGGCTCGTCGGCATCGCCCGTTCGCTGACCGATTTCCATTACGCCTGCTACCTCTCCGACCTGGCGGTGGACGAGGGATACCAGCGGCTCGGCATCGGAAGGCAGTTGCAGGCGCTGACGCAGCAGCAGCTCGGGCCCCGCTGCAACCTGATCGTCATCGCCGCACCCGGCGCCGATGCCTACTATGAACATCTCGGCGGCTATCAGCGCAACCCGCGCTGCTGGATATTGGCGCGGGACCGGCGCCTCGACGATACGGAAAGGGCATAGACCCCGTCACTTGCCACGGGCGGCAATGCGCCTGAATCCGGTATAAAATGAATGGAGTCGCGCCATGCGGCATGCACAGGCCCGGCGCACGGGGTGGGAAAGAGGGAATATGGGTTCCGTGCGCCGGGCCCGCAAGCATGGTCTTCATGCCTGCAGCCATGGTATCCCTATCCCGCACCCAGGGACGTGACGGGCCTCACGAACGCCGGCGCATGGCCATCGCCCTCGCCACCGGGGCGAAGCTCTGCCGGTGCACCGGGCTGGGCCCCAAAAGCTGCAATGCCTGCATGTGTGCGGCGGTGCCATAGCCCTTGTGCCCGCCCAGGTCGTAGCCCGGATAGCGCCGGTCCAGCCGCTGCATCAGGCGGTCGCGCACCACCTTGGCCACGATCGAGGCGGCGGAGATCTGCTGCACGCTGTCATCGCCGCCGACGATGGCCTCGACCGGCACCGCCAGGGCCGGGCAGCGGTCACCGTCGACCACGGCGCGCACCGGGGGCACCGGCAGGGCCTCGATCGT
>DATLWN010000019.1:0-2168 GCA_035576305.1 Mariprofundaceae bacterium | reverse complement strand
CGAGCAGCATCAGGCCGTTGCGCAGCGTCTGCCCCACCGCCTTGACCAGCAGCAGCCGGGCCTGCGTCAGGCCGTCATCGTCCTGGATCACCCGGTGCCTGTGGTAGAAACCGTGCAGATCGGCCGCCAGCTGCATCAGATAGACGGCGAGCCGGTACGGCTCCAGGCGATCGGCCGCCTGCTGCAGCGTCTCCGGAAACTGCAGCAGGCCCTTGATCAGGGTGATCTCCTCGTCGGCGCTCAATCTGGACAGGTCCACATCCTCCGCCTCCGCCTCGCAAACCCGTTCCTCGGCCGCCTTGCGCAGGATGGCGCAGACCCGGGCGTGCGCATACTGCACGTAATAGACGGGGTTCTCGTCGCTCTGCTTCTTGGCGGCCTCCAGGTCGAAATCGAGTTGGCTTTCCGAGCGCCGGGTCAGGAAGTTGAAGCGCACCGCATCCGCGCCCGTTTCGTCGACCACCTCGCGCAGCGTCACGAAGGTGCCCGCGCGCTTGGACATGCGCACCTGCTCGCCGCCGCGCGTCAGGTTGACCATCTGCACCAGCACCACCTGCGGCACCGACTCCTTGCCGGTCAGGGCCTTCATCGCCGCCTGCACCCGCGCCACATATCCGCCGTGGTCCGCACCCCAGACATCGATCATGTGCGCGAATCCGCGCTCGTGCTTGTCCATGTGATAGGCGATATCGGCGGCGAAATAGGTCGGCGATCCGTCCTGCTTCTGCAGCGGCCGGTCCACGTCGTCGCCGAATTCGGTGGTGCGGAACAGCAGTTGCGGCTCGGCCACGTAGTCGTCGACCTCCTTGCCCTTCGGCGGCGGCAGCACGCCCTCGTAGACCAGTCCCTGCTCGCGCAGGTGGCCGATCAGCGCGGCGATGCGTCCGGAACCGTGCAGCTCCAGCTCCGAGAAGAAATGGTCGAACTGGATGCCCAGGGCCGCGAGGTCCGCGCGGATGGCCGCCATGTTGGCCGCCACGGCCTTGCGGCCGATGCGCTGGCGGCGCTCGGCCTCCGGCATCCGCGCCAGGGAGGGGAAGTCCTCATCGGCCAGGATCTCGCGGGCGATATCGATCACGTACTCGCCCGGATAGGCCGAGTCCGGAAACACGATCGCCTCGCCCTGCAATTCGCGCATGCGCAGCCACACCGAATCGGCCAGCACCCCCACCTGGGCCCCGGCGTCGTTGATATAGTACTCGCGGTGCAGATCGTGGCCCTGCGAGGCCAGGATGCGGCCGATGGCGTCGCCGACCACGGCGCCGCGGCCGTGCCCGACATGCATCGGACCGGTCGGGTTGGCGGAGACGAATTCGAGACAGAGTTTCGCCTCGTCCTGCCGCGGCTCGCGCCAGCCGAAACGCTCCCTTTCCTGCATGACGCGCCGGAGGACATCGGACTCGGAATCGTGCCTGAGACGGATATTGATGAAGCCAGGACCGGCGATCTCCGCCGCCTCGACGGCCGCGGGCCAGTTCACCCGCTCCAGGATCGTCCGGGCCACCGCATGCGGCTTGGCCCCCAGCAGGCCGGCCAGGGGCATGGCCACGTTGGCCGCATAATCGCCGTGGTCCTGCGATTTCGGCCGCGTCAGCCGTACCGGGATGTCCGCCGGCTGCTGGTGCTCGGACAGAATGGCATCGACCGCCTGCTTCAGCGCCGCTTCCAACTGGATCTTCACATGGCCTCCATCATGAGCCGCGCATCCTACACATTCGGGGCCTGTTCACACCAATTTCGACGGCGGCATCGCGGCCGGTTTTTGTGCACCGGCACCGCATCAATGCTGGCAGTCGCTGCAATAGAATGTACTGCGCCCGGCCTGCATGCGCCGCCGGATCGGCGTGCCGCAGCGCACGCAGGGTTGACCCTGGCGCTGATAGACCGTGAAGGCATGCCGGAAATAGCCGGGGCGGCCGTCGGCGTGCACGAAGTCGCGGATCGTGCTGCCGCCGGCGGCGATGGCCTCGCTCAGCACGGCCTTGACCGCCGCTGCCAGGGACCCGGCCCGGTCCGCCTTCAGGCTCCGGGCCGGTGCGAACGGATCGATGCCGGCCCGGAACAGGGATTCGCAGGCATAGATGTTGCCGACGCCCACCACCACCGACGCGTCCATCAGCACCTGCTTGACCGGCGCGGCGCGGGAGCGGCAGCGGCAACATCTATGC
>DATLWN010000018.1:0-7134 GCA_035576305.1 Mariprofundaceae bacterium | reverse complement strand
GGCCAGCCTGAAGGCCACGATTCACTATGATGGCTATCTCGACAAACAGGAGATCGAGATCCGCCGCTTCCGGCAACTCGAGGACCAATGCATTCCGGATGGCTTCGATTACGCCCGTGTCCATGGTCTGAGCCATGAATGCCGGCAACGGTTGAGCCATGCCCGCCCGCGCAGCCTCGGGCAGGCCGCGCGTCTGTCCGGCGTCACGCCTGCCGCGCTGACCAGCCTGATGCTCCATCTGCTGCAGATGCGGGGTTGAGGTGGATGGGCGCACCCGCACGGCCTGCGAGGCCTATGTGCGCGAGGTGTTGCGCTTTTCGGGTGCGCTGAATCTGACATCGATCCGGGATGCCGCGGATTTCCACCTGCGCTTCGTAGCGCCCTCCCTGGCCCTGTGCCCATGGATGCCCGAGCGCGGGCGGCTGCTGGATATCGGCAGCGGCATGGGTATTCCGGGCATTCCGCTTTTGATTGCATGCCCCGGACTGCACGGCATCCTGGTCGAACGGCGCAAGAAGCGCGCCGAATTTTTGAGGCATATTGTGCGCCTGTTGAAATTGGACGCTGAGGTGTACGATCGGGATGTGCGGGAGCTGGATGATTTGCATATCGATGTGTGCGTGGCGCGGGCCGTTTCGCATCCCGGCGCCCTGTTGGCCATGTGCGCGGGGCACGCCAATACCGGGGCGCGGGCCGTGTTTCCGGTCGCGGACCGCTGTGAGGCGGCATCGTCGCCGGATTGGGAGCTGGAAAAAGAGCGGGTGCTCGATCAGGGTGTAGCACAGAGGGTCCAGATCTACCGCCGCACGGAGGTTTCACGTGAAACATGAACGCCTGGGACCGGTCATTGCGATCGCCAACCAAAAGGGGGGCGTGGGCAAGACGACGACCAGCATCAATCTGGCCGCGTCCCTGGCGGCGCTGGAGAAGCGCGTGCTGTTGATGGACATGGACCCGCAGGGAAACACCACCTCCGGCCTCGGGCTGGACAAGCGCCAGGTCGAGACCGGCATGTACGACATCCTGATGGGTGAGTCCTCGTTGCGCGACGCCATTCGCGATACGCAATGCGAGGGCCTGTGGTTGTTGCCGGCCAATATGGACCTGGCCGGGGCCGAGATCGAGCTGGTGGATGTCGAGCAGCGGGAGCAATCCCTGCGTCGGGCCATGGACGCATATGATGCCGAGCCGTTCGACTATGTCCTGATCGACTGCCCGCCGGCATTGAATCTGTTGACGCTCAACGCGCTGACGGCCGCGGATCGCGTGCTGATCACGCTGCAGACCGAGTTCTACGCCATGGAGGGGCTGACCCAGCTGATCGATACGATCCGGCGGGTGCGCAACAGCCTGAATCCGGAGCTGGTGATGGGCGGCATCCTGCTAACCATGGTGGATCGGCGGAACAACCTCTCTGTTCAGGTGGAGGAAGAGGTGCGCGGTTATTTCGGGGCACAGGTGTACGACCAGGTCATCCCGAGAAATGTGCGCCTGTCCGAGGCCCCGAGCTTCGGCGTGCCGGTCATGTACCATGATATCCGTTCGACGGGGGCGCAGGCCTATCTGGCGGCGGCGCGGGAGCTGATGCAGCGTGAGGCCGCGGAGGAGGGAGGGCGGCCATGAAGCCACCGATGAAGAAACGTCTGGGGCGCGGCTTGGACGCCCTGCTGAGCGACAAGCCGGCGGATGCGGCACTGCTTTCGCAGGCGCGGCAGATTCCGATTTCGCAGATCCGGCCGAACCGGTATCAGCCCCGCCAGAACTTTGATGCCGAGGTGCTGTCGGCACTGACGGAATCGGTGCGGCGTGATGGCGTGCTGATGCCGATCCTCGTCCGTCCGATGGGCGACGGCTATGAGTTGATCGCCGGAGAGCGGCGCTGGCGCGCCTCCCAGGCCGCCGGTCTGCTGGAGATCCCCGCCATCGTCAGGGATGTCGACGATCTGCAGGCGCTGGAATTGGCCATCGTGGAGAACGAGCAGCGGGACAACCTGACGGCCATCGAATCGGCGCGCGCCTATCAGCGCATGATGGATGAGTTCGGCTGCACCCAGCAGCAGGTTGCCGAGCGCATCGGCGTGTCCCGCGCCCAGGTGACCAATATCACCCGCCTGCTGCAGTTGCCCGAATCCGTACAAAAACTCATTGAAAAACGAGAACTTACGATGGGACAGGCCAGGCCGCTCGTCTGCCTGCCGCGCGCCGATGCCGAGCATCTGGCCTCCGAATGCGTGGCCAAGGGCTGGAGCGCCCGGCAGATGGAACGGGCGGCGCAACATGCCGCCAAGAGCGGGGGCGGCAAGAAGGCGGCAGCCCGGGTGGATGTCGATGTCGCCGCCCTGCAGGAGGAATTGACGCGCCGGCTCGGCCTGCCGGTTTCGCTGATCTGCCGGCGCAACGGCTCCGGCGAATTGCGCATCGCCTATACGCGTCCGGAGGAGCTGGACGGGGTATTGAATCGCCTCAGGCGCTGACGATGCAGGTCGATGGTCTGCCCTATCGGGCCGTTTCCTGGAATACCCGGCGCGGTGGTGTCGAATGGATCGAGCAACGGCTGTTGCCGCATCGCTTCGAGGCGGTCGTCAGCGGCGATCCCGAGGATGTGGCGGTGGCGATCGAGACCATGCAGGTGCGCGGGGCACCGAGCATCGGCGCCGCCGCCGCCTTTGGGCTGGCCCTGGCCTGGCAGAAGGATGCGCCCCGCTTCCATTCCCATTGGCTGCCGCGCATGCGCGCCACGCGCCCGACGGCCGTCAACCTGTTTCATGCCTGCGACGCCATGGCGAAGTGCAGCGAATCCGCGGCATCCCCGACCCGGATGCTGGAATGCGCCCAGGCCTATGCCGATGCCGAGGTGGAACGGAACCGGGCCATCGGCGAGCACCTGGCGCCCATGCTGGCACGGGGCCGGCGTCGCATCCTGACGCATTGCAATGCCGGCTGGCTGGCGGCGGTGGACTGGGGCACGGCCACATCCGGCATCTATCACCTGGCACACGCAGGGGAGAAGCCGTTCGTATGGGTCGACGAGACCCGGCCGAGGCTGCAGGGCGCCCGCCTGACCGCCTGGGAGCTGGCCCAGGAAGGCATCGCCTGCCGCATCCAGGCGGACGCCGCCGCCGCCTGGATGATGGCCAAGGGCGAGGTGGACGCCGTGGTCGTCGGTGCCGATCGCATCGCCCGCAACGGCGACGTGGCGAACAAGATCGGCACCTATGCCCTGTCGCTGGCGGCGCGCGAGCACGGGGTGCCGATGTATGTGGCGGCGCCGAGCAGCACGTTTGATCCGGCATGTCCCGATGGCCATGCCATTCCGATCGAGATGCGCGATGATAGCGAGGTGCTGATGATGGACGGCATCGATGATGGCGGCCAAGGCCATCGCGTGCGCATCGCCGCCGCCGGCGTCGCGGCCAACAATCCCGCATTCGACGTCACGCCATTCCGGAACGTCTCGGCCATCGTTTCGGAGCACGGGGTCTGGCAGCCGGCCTGAGCCCGGTGCCGATGGGGCTGCCCATCGGGCCCGATGTACGCTAGGATATCGATCGCGGAGCGGCCCGGATGGTCGCGGCAGATACCGTCTGCCGAGGAAAGTCCGGGCTGCACAGGACAAGGTGCCGGATAACGTCCGGCGGGGGCGACCCCGGGAAAGTGCCACAGAGAACAGACCGCCGGGCCACGGTCCGGTAAGGGTGAAACGGTGTGGTAAGAGCACACCGCCCTGCCCGGCAACGGGCGGGGGCACGGTAAACCCCACTTGCAGCAAGGCCACATAGGGAGGCGTCAAGCGTGGTCCGCGCGTGTCTCCGGGTAGGCTGCTAGAGCCCGCCAGCGATGGCAGGCCCAGATGAATGACCATCGCTTCGCAAGAAGTACAGAACCCGGCTTACAGGGCCGCTCCGCATCGATTATCTCTGGGATGATGTCGCATCTGTGGCTAGCATCGCGGGCCACGAGGAGGATGCCGATGAGCCTGAGCTTCAGCGATGCCGCCAAGGCCAAGCAGCTGCGGGAGTTCTTTGCCCGTCACGGCCGGATCTACATCGTGGTCGATGCCACGGGCGATGAGGTGGATATCCCCGCCTATCTGAAGGGCGATCCCGCCCTGCGCCTGGTGCTCAACGTGCGCATGCCGCAGCCGATCCATATCCGCGATGACATGATCGATTCCGAATTCTCCTTTTCGGGGCAGGTGTACCGCTGCCGCATCCCGATGTGCATGATCTGGGCGACCTACCTGCCGGGTGGCGAAATGGAGCAGGGCATCATCTGGGAACAGGACATGCCGGAGATGATCCGCTCCGTGGTGCAGGCCGTACGAGGCCTGCAGGATGATCAGGCCGGCACGGAGAACCCGGCATCGGTTCCGGAGGAAGGCGGCCACTCTTCGGCGGAGCCGAAGGGTGAGGGGCGTCAGGTGCGGCATCTGCGGGTGATCAAATGAAGCGCCTTCTGCTGCGGGGCATGGGCCTGCTGCTGATCCTGCTGTGCGCGTCGCCGGCCTATGCCGCGGGGGCGGATGACAGGATGGTGGTCGAGTTGCACGCGGCCGATGTGCCGCCCGACCAGGCCCAGAACCTGCTGACGGATATCCCGGACATGGCCAAGCTGGCGATCGCCCGCGTCTGGGACCGGTTGGTGCCGCAGGCGCGCCGGGCGGATGTGAATGCGGCGGATGCCATGGCCCTGTTGCAGCGGGCCGTGCCGACCGGCGATGGCGGGCTGATGCTGGTGTTCGGTTCCGACCGGGTGATCCAGTACCTCCAGTCCCTGGGCATCACCTATCCGGAGCAGGCGCCGCACTTTCACCTCGCGATGCACCTGATCAATCCCTCCGGCGTCGCCATGCCCCAATCCGAGGCCGTGCTGATGGATTATGCCCGGCAGAACGCCTCACGGTGGGGCTATGTGCTCGACGACAATGGCGATCCGCTGGAACTGGACTGGCGCTGGCTGGATGATCGGCAGGTGTCCCTGACGGTGCACGGCAACGCGCGCGTGCCGGATAGCCAGGAAATCCGCTTCATGGCGGCCGGGGACCCCATGCCCCAGATCCAGGCATGGCTGGACGAGGTGATGCTCAAGGCCAGGGATGCCTATGCCGTCCAGGCCACAGCGGCGACACCTTCCACGGCGACACCGACGCCGCCCGAAACGGCGGTGCCGGCATCATCGACGGGCCCGCTGACGCTGGTGCTGACGGTGGATCAGCCGGCCAGCCTGGCCGATCAGGTGTTGTTCGAGCAGGCGCTGGCCGCCGACCCCCATGTCGAATCCCTGCTGCTGAGCCGGGTCGATGCGGACAGCCGCCAGTATCTGCTCAAGCTGCGCCAGCCGGATGAAGGCTGGTTGTCCGCGTGGTTTGCCAGCCGCGGCATGCACGCCGCACCGACTGCCGAGGGATGGCTTGCCCAGTAAGGTCTCGCTGAGGGGCAACATCCTGAGTGTGCCCAATGCCCTGAGCCTGCTACGCATCGTCCTGACGCCGGTAATCGCCTATGCGATCATCGAAAACCATCTGGGGCTGGCGCTGGGTATGATGGTGGTGGCCGGCTTGACCGACATGCTGGACGGGGCGATTGCCCGTTATTTCGACCAGCGCACCCTTGTCGGCGCCTATCTGGATCCCCTGGCCGACAAGCTGATGCTGATCAGCGCCATCGTGGCCCTGTTCATCACCGGCAAGCTGCCCCTGTTCCTGTTTCTGGCGGTGATCTTCCGCGACGTCATCATCGTCATCGGGGCCATCCTCTACGAGGTGGTCACGCACAAGCTGGAGATGCAGCCGACATTCACCTCGAAGGCGACGACCCTCTTCCAGATCCTGCTGGTGATCGTGGTGCTGCTCGGGCCGCTGGTGTCCCTGCCCGGCTGGCTGGAGCCGGCCGCGGTCTGGCTGACCTTTGGCCTTACCTGCGTTTCGGGCGTGCAATACATGCTGCTGTGGACGATCAAGGCCGTACGGGCTGTCGATAAGCATTGACGGGTTCCATGCATCAGCAACGATTGAACTGGCTGCTTCCAAACCGGCTGGATGCCGATACCTGGGTCCGGCATGACGGTGTCGAGGATGCCTGCAACCGCCTGGCCTTGTGGCTGGTGCACGGCGGGCGGCTGTGGCTGAGTTCGGATGCGGTGGCCGGGAAATCCCATCTGTTGTCCCTGCTGGCCGCCGAGCATCCGCAGCTTGGCCTGATCCATGTCGATTCCGATGCTTCGGGGCGCGCGCTGCAGCAGGTCCGCGAGTGGCTGGACCAACTCGAAGGCAAGGCCTTCTGGGCGGTGGATGTGCAGGCGGGCCCGCTGGCCCAGGCCCATGCCTTTGCGCTGTTCCATCTGCTGGAGCGCGCCCGGGACATGCGCCGGCCGATCATTCTGGCCTGGCGCAGTGGCGGGGTGATCCCCCCGGAGCTGGACAGCCGGCTGAAGGGGATGGAGCGGGTGGTGATGCAGGCGCCCCACGGCGATGAGGATCTGCGCCGCGTGATGCGGGCGGTGGCCGCAGGCCTGCAATGGGAGATCCCGGATGCGGCGCTGGATGTGCTGCTGGTGCATTTGCCGCGCCATCTGGATGCGCTGCCGCGGATGCTGCGCAGCCTGGAGGCCGATTCCCTGCAAAACGGGAAGCGGCTGACGCCGGCCTGGGTGCGCAAATGGCTGGCGCGTGCGGACGCGATGCGCTGAAGGGCTACACGGCCGCCGTCGCATAGGTACGGACCCTTTTCAGCCAGCCGGGAAGCCAGCGCTCCTCGTGCCTGGCGGGTGGCGACAGGCGCACCCGGCGCGTCAACACCCACGCCGCCGCCTCGGCGAAGTCCGCTGCCGCAGGGCCGTGGCCGCGCATGTGATCCAGGACCTGCAGCAGGCCCCAGCCCTTGCCCTGATAGCGTTCGGACGGGGAAACGCCCTCCCCCTTGAAGTTGACATAATCGATCAGCGGATAATACCCACCCGGGGCCCTGGCCAGACGCAGGAACTGCCGGCGGATGTGCGTGCGCCGGGATTGGGGGGCGGCTTCCAGGATGCGCGGCAACGCCCTTCTCATGCGTTCGGCCATGAACGCGGCCTGTACGGCCGTGGTCTGCAGCAGGAAGCGGCGAAGGCTGTCGATCCTGGGGTCCTGGCGCTGCA
>DATLWN010000017.1:0-7696 GCA_035576305.1 Mariprofundaceae bacterium | reverse complement strand
TCCGTAGCCACGATGTCGTGCTCGGGCCGGTGGAGGACGGAGGCTATGACCTGATCGCTTGCCGGCACTGCCATCCCGGGGTTTTTGAGCATATCCGCTGGGGCAGCCCGCACGTCCTGCACGACACCCTGGCCCGGATCGGCATGCTGGGGCTTCGCGCAGCCATGCTGGACACGTCCTTCGACGTCGATCGCGCCGAGGATGTAGAAAGGGCCCGGGCCTGCGGCTGGGAATACGGGTCCGTCTAGCGCCTAATGGGCCGGTTGTGATGCCCTGGCGCCCGACAGCCGGAACAGGTCCGGGAACAGGGCCTTCAGGCGATCCAGCTCGTGGCCGAGGCGCTCATAGACCTCCGGATCGTTGCCCGGCAATTGCAGGGGGCGATAGAGCATCCGCTCGGTGCCCGGCACATGGGTGCGCCGGGCGCCGGACCAGATATCGTCACCGGCGGGATCAAGCATGCTTTCCAGCGCGATGTGCGCCATGTGCAGCAGCATGATCGACGTCTGCATATCCATCGGCCAGGTATCGGGCGTATGCCAGCATGGATGGTGATGGAAATAGATGAAGCGATGCACGGATCGCGGCAGCTTCCAGCGCAGCGCCAGCATCATGCCGGCATCGATGTGGGTATAACCCAGGGTCTCCCATTCCGCCTGCAGGCTGGGCAATCCGCCGGCGATGGCCTGCCGGAGGCGCTGCAGCTTCTCTTCCGGCTCCACCTGCAGGATCACCAGCTTGCCGATGTCATGCAGCATGCCGAAAAGGCTGGCGGAGTGCCGATCCACGACCTGGCCGTAATCGCCGAGCAACCGGGCGAAATGGGCAACGGCCATGGCATGGAACCAGACGCGCTGCACCTCGAGTGAGCGCGAGGGGTTTTGCTCCTCGGGCGTCCCGAAATCCGGCACCACATACCTGAGGATCAGATCATGTGCGGTATCCATGCCCAGGCGGGTGATGCCCAGCGCCACCTGCGTGACGGGTTTGGTGCCCGGCAGCGCGAACGTGGGGGAGTTGCACTGCTGGAGCAGATGCGATGCCAGGGTCGCGTCCCTGTCGACGATGGCCGCCAGATCCGAGGGCGCCGCCATCGGATCGTTGAGCAGCTGCTGCACCTCCTGCCAGGTGTCCGGCAGGGCGGGGATGCCGGCGATGGCCTGCCGCAACCTGCTCAGGGTCGAATTCCTGATCGGCGGCGGGGAGCGCAGATCAAGCGGCACATGGTCGACATCGGCCGGGATGGTTGCCTTGAACACCCAGAGCAGGGTGCCCGGCATCGGCTCACCCATGGTGCCGCTGCTGACGCTGCCCAGCGTATCCGTTTCGGAGGCCTTTGCGGAGGTGCCCTGCGCCGCCGCCCCCTTGGATGTGAGGCCGGTATGCAGCTCCGAAAACTTCCGTTTCTTGTCGGGCAGCTTGGGCGTCACGGGCGTATCCACGGTCCGCAGCACCGACTGGATCGCGTCGGCATCGTTCGGGCGCTCATCCGGCGACTTCTCGAGCATCTGCATGATCAACTCGGCCATGGCCGTCGGGATCTTCGGATTCAGGGTCTCCGGACGCTCCGGGACAGCGCGGATCTGCTTTTCCATGATCTCGAATTCGCTGCCGTCCGTGGACTTGAAGGGCAGGTGGCCGGTGCACAGCCGGTACAGGATGATCCCCAGGGCATACAGGTCGGTCCTCGGACCGATGGCACCGCCGACGATCTGTTCGGGCGCCATGTAATAGTAGGTGCCGACCGTTGCACCGCTGCTGGTGATGTCATCATCGGCATTGCTCAGTTTGGCCAGGCCGAAATCCATGATCTTGATGCCGCCGTCGTCGGTCAGGAAGATGTTCGACAGCTTCAGGTCACGGTGCACGATGCCGAGCCGGTGGGCGGCGGACAGCCCCGACAGCACGCCGCGGACGATGAACACGATCTCCCCCCAGTCCGGCATGGGCTTCTCGCGCAGAAACTCCCGCAGGGAGCAGCCGTGCACCAGCTCCATCACCAGCGCGATGATGCCGTCCTGTTCATAGACATCGAGCACCGTGACGATGTTCCCGTGCATCATCTGGCTGTGCAGCCGGGCCTCGCGGCGGAAACGCTCCGCATGGGTCGGATCGTCCACCAGATTCTGGTGCAGCACCTTGACGGCGACCTCGCGGTCCAGGGTGTCGTCCACGGCGCGGAAGACGATGCCCATGCCGCCCTGGCCGATCTTCTCGATCAGCCGGTAGTTCCCGAGACGGGGTTGCTCATCGCCCTCGGTGAGGAAAAGGCCGCATGCGGAACACAGTTTTTGCGTCTTGGCGTACCATGCGCCACAACCCGGACATTGCATCAGGTGATTTTTGGTCGGCCGGCGGCCAAGTCAAGCAGTATCGCGCGTATCGGCGGTTTCTTCCCCGCCCTCCATGTCGTCCAGCCAGCCGCTGTTGGCATCGGCGATGCGGTCCGAGTAGGGGATGTAGGGCTTGATGTCGAGAACCGGCGTGCCATCGAGCATGTCGTGATTCCTGATGCGCAGCACCGTGCCCTCGATGCCCAGCAGGCGCACGGCGGACAGGCCGAGACGGTTCGGACGGTGCGGGGCGCGGGTGGCCAGAACACCGCGCCGGATGCGCGGCTCGCGGGGCGGGATCACGGTCGGATTCCATCCCTGGTTCAGATGCATCCAGTAGATGACCCAGATGTGGGAGAAGCGGTCGAGGTCCTGCAGCGCCTGCCGCATGGCATTATCCGGCAGCAGATGGATCTCCGCCTGTGTGTCTCCGGACGGCTGACGCGGAGCGGCGAAGCGCTCCTTGTAGGGACTGTGCACGATGCCGATCGGGCGCATCTCGATGCTCTCCCGCAAGCTGTCCCGCTGCCGGGCCAGATCGGCGGCATAGCGCTTCGGCGCGCGGGATGCTCCGGTCATGGGGTCAGGCGGGGGTGTAGCTCAGCGACAGTTGGCCGGTGCGCAGGCCGACATGCACCTTGCCGCCCTTCTGCAGACGCCCGAACAGGATCTCGTCGGCCAGCGGCTGCTTGATCTTGCTCTGGATCAGCCGGGCCATCGGGCGGGCGCCCATCGCCTCGTCGAAGCCGTGTTCGCCCAGCCATTTGCGGGCGGCGGCATTGACCTCCAGCTCGACGTGCTTGTCCTGCAGCTGCGTCTCCAGTTCGACCAGGAACTTGTCGACGATATGCAGGATAGTCTTCGGGTCCAGCGCGGCGAACGGGATGATCGCATCCAGGCGGTTGCGGAACTCCGGCGTGAACATGCGCTTGATCGCCTCGCTTTCGTCACCGCGGCTCTTCGACGGGTTGAAGCCGATGGCGTGCTGCTGCAGCTCGATGGCACCGGCATTGCTGGTCATGATCAGGATCACGTGCCGGAAATCGGCGGAACGGCCGTTGTTGTCGGTCAGCGTGCCGTGGTCCATCACCTGCAGCAGGATATTGAACAGGTCCGGATGCGCCTTCTCGATTTCGTCGAGCAGCAATACGGCATGCGGGGCCTTGTTGATCGCCTCGGTCAGCAGGCCGCCCTGATCGAAGCCCACATAGCCCGGCGGAGCGCCGATCAGGCGCGACACCGAATACGCCTCCATGTATTCCGACATGTCGAAGCGGATCAGTTCGATGCCCATGATGCGGGCCAGCTGCTTGGCCACCTCGGTCTTGCCCACGCCGGTGGGGCCGGTGAACAGGAAGCTGCCGATCGGCTTGTCGGGATGGGAAAGCCCGGAACGGGCCAGCTTGATACTGGCGGCAAGCTGCTCGATGGCGTGATCCTGCCCGAACACCGACAGCTTCAGGTTGCGCTCCAGGTGCTCCAGGTGCTTCTTGTCGGAAGCGGACACCTGCTTGGCCGGGATGCGCGCCATGCGCGCGATGATGGTCTCCACGTCATGGACCGATACCTGCTTGCGGCGCTTGGATAACGGCATCAGCTGCATGGCCGCTCCGGCCTCGTCCAGCACGTCGATGGCCGAGTCCGGCAAGTGGCGGTCGTTGATATAGCGCTTGGCCAGGGTCGCGGCGGTGGTGATGGACCCCTGGGTGTACTGCACATGGTGATGCTGCTCAAGCCTGTCCTTCAGCCCCTTCAGGATATCGATGGTATCCGAGACGCTCGGCTCGACGACATCGATCTTCTGGAAACGGCGGGACAGGGCACGGTCCTTCTCGAAGATGCCGCGGTACTCCTGGTAGGTTGTGGCGCCGATGCAGCGCAGCTCGCCGTTGGCCAGGGCCGGCTTCAACAGGTTCGAGGCATCCATGGCACCGCCGCTGGCCGCACCGGCACCGATCATGGTATGGATCTCGTCGACGAACAGGATGGCATCCGGCTTGTCCTGCAGGGCGGACAGCACGGCCTTCAGCCTCTCCTCGAAATCACCGCGGTATTTGGTGCCCGCCAGCAGGGCGCCCATGTCCAGGGCATAGATCGTGGCATGGGCAAGCAGGTCCGGAACGCTGCCTTCCACGATGTGCAGGGCCAGTCCTTCGGCAATGGCGGTTTTTCCGACCCCGGCCTCGCCGACCAGGATGGGATTGTTCTTGCGGCGGCGGCAGAGGATGTGCATGCAGCGCTTCAGCTCGTCCTCACGGCCGATCAGCGGATCGGTCTTGCCCTCGATGGCACGGGCATTGAGGTTGATGCAGAAGCGCTCCAGGGGTGCGGCCTGACCGGTCTTCTTGTCGGTCTCCTGGGTCTGCTCCCGGCTGTCGGACTCGCTGCCGTACTCGAGCCGTTCGCGGCTCTTGGCACCGTGGGCGATGAAGCTGACGATATCCAGCCGCGTGATGCCCAACTCGTTCAGGTAGAACACGGCGTGCGAATCCTTCTCGGAGAAGATGGCGACCAGCACATCGGCACCCGTGACCTCGCGCTTGCCGGCCGACTGCACGTGCAGCACGGCACGCTGGATCACGCGCTGCACACCGATGCTGGCCGTCGTTTCCCCGGTATCCTCGGGCATCACGGCCACATGTTCCCGGATGAAGCTGTCCAGTTCCTTGCGCAGCTGCTCAAGATCGGCATGGCAGCCTTCCAGCACCGGGCGGGCCGCCGGATCATCGAGCAGGCCCAGAAGCAGGTGTTCCACGGTGACGAACTCGTTGCGGCGCATATGGGCCGAACGGAAGATCTCGTTCAGGGTTTGTTCAAGGTCGTCGCTCAGAATACCCATAGACACCACCTGTCGTTTTGTTTCTTCGCATCCGTTCCGGAAACATCAGTCGTGGCCGTCCTGTTCCATGACGCAGCGTAACGGGTGTCCGTGCTCCCGGCTAGTCTGCTCGACACGTACCACCTTGGTCTCGGCGACATCGTGGGGATAGACGCCGCAGACGGCGCTGCCCTGGTAATGTACCTGCAACATCAGTCGGGTTGCATCCTCGAGCGATTTCTGGAAGAACCGGCACAGGACGTCGACGACAAACTCCATCGGGGTATAGTCGTCGTTCAGAAGGATGACGCGATACATCGGAGGCCGTTTGAGCTTTGGCTTTCCGGCCTGCACCTCCGGTGTGTCGATCACTTCGATGGGCCCCTGGCTCATGTTGACCATTCTAACGCATGGACCGGACCTGCCCAAGACCCGGCATGCGAACATTGCAAAAGGAGACGGATGGCATGGGAACACTGAAATGCCTGTTGTGGGATGTGGACGGAACCCTGGCGGATACGGAGAGGGACGGTCACCGCATCGCCTTCAATCTGGCCTTCGACGAGGCGGGGATCGACCGGCAGTGGGATGTGCCGACCTACGGGGAACTGCTGGCGGTGACCGGCGGCAAGGAGCGCATCCGTCACGATTACGAACGCCGCGGCATACAGCCGCCGGCGCAGGAGACCATCGCCTCGCTGCATGCGCGCAAGACCAGCCATTACCAGGATCTGATCGCCGAGGGCCGGATCCCGCTGCGTCCGGGTGTGCGCCGTCTGCTGACTGAGGCCTTTGAAGCCGGCATCACGCTGGCTGTGGCCACGACGACCACGCCGGCGGCCCTGGATGCGCTGATCGAGCACTCCCTCGGCGCCGAATGGTTCGATCGCTTCGCCATCCGCGCCGCCGGCGACATCGTGCCGGCCAAGAAGCCGGCGCCGGACATCTATCTCTATGCCATGCGCGAACTGGGCCTGACGCCGGATGTCTGCCTGGCCATGGAGGATTCCGGCAACGGTTGGCGTGCCGCCCGCGATGCCGGTCTGAAGTGCGTGGTGACGGTCAACGACTACACGCGCGGCCAGGATTTCAGCGGCGCGGACCTCGTGGTGTCCGAATTTGGCGAGCCCGGGGACGAGCCGATCGAGGTGCTGGCCAATCCGCATCATCTCTCCGGTCTGCATCACGTGCGCCTGGATCATCTCATGAGGATCATGGACTGAATGCGCCTGTTCGACACCCATTGCCACATCGATTTCCCGCACTACGAGGAGGACCGGGAGGCCATGCTCGCCCGCATGCGCGAGGCGGGCCTCATCGGCTGTGTGGCCGTCTCGGTGGAGCTTGATGAACTGCCCCGCCTGTTTCGGCTGGCCGAGGCCGAGGCGAACGTGTGGTGCAGCGTCGGCATCCATCCCAACCACGAGGCCGAGCGGGAGCCGACGGTCGAGCAGCTGTGCGAGTTGGCGCAGCACCCGAAATGCGTGGCCATCGGGGAGACCGGCATGGATTTCTTCCGCCACCATGTCGCCCCCGAGGTGCAGGAGGCGCGCTTCCGCACGCATATCCGGGCGGCGCGGGCGCTCGGCAAGCCGGTGATCGTGCACATGCGCGAGGCCGATGCCGATACCCTGCGCGTGCTGGCAGAGGAGGGGATCGGGGAATGCGGCGGCATCATGCATTGCTTCTCATCCGGCATGGATGCGGCCAGCCGGGCCCTGGACATGGGCATGGACATCTCGTTCTCCGGCAACGTGACCTTCCCCAGGAACGAGGCCTTGCGCCAGGTGGCCGCCCGGGTACCGGATGAGCGGCTGCTGATCGAGACGGACGCACCCTATCTGGCGCCCGTACCGCATCGCGGCAAGCGCAACGAGCCCGCATTCGTGCGCCACGTGGCCGAGTGCCTGGCCGAGGTGCGCGGCATGCCCGTGGAAGCCTTGGCGGAGGCCACGACGGCCAATGCCATGCGACGCTTCGCATTGCGGATTACCCTATAAATTCAATCTCATACGACGTTGTCCTGAACTGTTGATTCAATGGCACTCCCGTTCCGGGGTACGGCACGCCACCCATGCAAGGTGGGCGCGGCTGTGCTATGCATCCGGGTATCATGGATCGGGGATTGTTTAACGGACAGATGGAGATGCGGGCGAGGGCCCTGTTCATCGGCCACCGGCTCGATCTGCGCGCCTTCGAGCATGCGCAGCGACTGGCCACCGGCCCGCTGGTGGTATCGGTGGGTGCAAGCGGCTGCGCCGTGCTGTTCCGCTACGGTGTGGTCGTGCTGTTCGGGCTGGACGCCGTGGAGCAGATGAACTTCATGGCCGGCATCGAGGCCCTGGTGATCGAGCCGTTCGGCAAGGCGGAAACGGAGGAGATCGATCTCGGCAGCGATGCCGAACGCGCCGAAGGTGTGGAGCAAGCGCGGCTATATCTGCGGGATTTCAGCCTGCCGCGCCTGCAGCTGGTGGCGAGCGTGCTGGCCAAGAGCGCCGTGCTGACACGCTACGAGAACAACATCGCCGACAGCTTCGACCATATC
>DATLWN010000016.1:0-12530 GCA_035576305.1 Mariprofundaceae bacterium | reverse complement strand
ACACCGTCGGCACCGCCGTGCGCCCGCTCTGCTCGGCGGCCTCGACGACGATGCGCTGCCAGCGCTGCAGGCGTGCCTCGCGTTTGCCGGACTCGAGGCGGAAGGCGGCGCGCTCGCTGGTACAGATCTGGAAACTGGCGGCGCCGAGCTCGGTGCATTTCTGCAGCACCGTCTCGATCTTCTCGCTGCGGTTGGCGGCCTGGATGACGTGGATGCGGCAGGCCAGCTCGCGCTCGACCGGGTCGAAGGATTCGGGCTCGCAGCGGGCATGGCGGCGGTCCAGTTCCACGATGTGCGCCGGGTACTCGCCGCCCTTGCCGTTGAACAGGATCACGCGATCGCCCGGCTTCAGGCGCATCACGTGGCGCAGGTAATGCGCCTGCTCCTCCGCCAGCTCGACGGGTTGGTGCGGGGTGATCGCGGCATCGATGAACAGGCGGCTCGTCGGCATGGGGCGATTGGGCCGCAAATCGATGGCGCAGGCAAGCGCCGATGCACTTGACCGGGGGCAGGCGAGGCCCAAGATGCGGCCATGCCCTCCCTGTCGCTGCACCCCGAAACCTACACCTGGACGCCGGTGCGCCAGTGGCGCAGCGAGGGCCAGGGCCTGGACGCCGAGGCGCCCCTGGTGCTGACCGTCACCAGCTCGCTGACGCGTTTTATCGAGCGCCGGTACGGCATGCGCCTGGAGCTGAAGCTGCACGACCAGTTCGTCGATCGCATGCGCGCGCGCGAGGCTGAGCTGCTGGGTGCGGCCGCCGGCGAGGCCTGCCTCAGGCGCACCGTGTCGCTGCTGCACCGCAAGTCCGTGATGTTCGATGCCGAGTCGATCCTGCCGCTGGCCGGGCTGCCGACGGATCTGATGGAGGAGCTGGAGGCCGGCCGCCAGCCCCTGGGCAACCTGCTGCTCGAGCGCGGCATGTCGCTGGCGCGCTCGGATCTGAGCATCGGCTGCCGCAAGGCGGAGCACGGCGAGAGCCTGTGGGCGCGCCAATCGGTGCTGCGTTCGGAATCCGGTACGCGGGCGCTGGTCATCGAGTTTTTTCATCCGGAGATCTGGCGGCGCATCGAGCGCGCCGAGCGCCGCTACTGAGGCGGCGGCGTTCCGACGCCGCGCAGCTTGCAGTTTGGGTGGCCGGCGCGTTACAATGAGCCGACCGACGGGGGCGAACGGTTTCGACGGAAATGCTGAACCCTGTGGGGCATGCCGGGCAGGTACTCCCGTAAAAACGACCAACGGCATATAACTGCCAACGACGACGTAGAACTCGCTTACGCTGCGTAAGTGACCCCGCGCTTGAGTCGCCCATCGCTTGGGTAGTCGGGGCCAATCAGGTGGGATCGTTCCGGAAGCCGGAGAGTCGTGGCAACCGGGATTAAAACTCAACGAGTCGGCCTGACGGGCACTTTGTCCATTCGGTAACCGCCGGGCGCTACGAGAATGGAATAAGCATGTAGAACCATGGGCTGATGGTTTCCGGACGCGGGTTCGAATCCCGCCGCCTCCACCAGTTGCGATCGCCTGTTGCCGGCAGTGGGGCCCGGAAATAGCCACACTGCGCTTGCCTTGACAGTCCAAGGGGAGAATTGTAGCAAGCTCTTCCCCCTAGGGGCGTCGGCGCAACGCCGGCTGGGGGAGGGGAGCTCGCACATCAGGGGGATGGCATGGGTGCCGCATATCTGGCCAATGAATATGCGCCGATCTTTATCTTTATCCTGATCGCCCTGGCGATGGGGGTGCTGCCGTTGGTGCTGACGGTGCTGGTCGCGCCGCAGAAGCCCGATGCCGAAAAGCTTTCCCCCTACGAGTGCGGCTTCGAGGCCTTCGAGGACGCGCGCATGAAGTTCGACGTGCGCTTCTACCTGCTGGCCATCCTGTTCGTGGTGTTCGACCTGGAGACGGCGTTCCTGTTCCCGTGGGCGGTGGTGCTGAAGGACATCGGCATCTTCGGCTTCGTCGAGATGATGCTGTTCCTGGTGGTGCTGCTCGTGGGCTACATCTACGCCTGGAAGAAGGGGGCCTTGCAATGGGAATAGAAGGCGTTCTCGAGAAGGGCTTCGTGACCACGACGGCCGACAAGCTGATCAACTGGGCGCGCACCGGCTCGCTGTGGCCGATGACCTTCGGGCTGGCCTGCTGCGCCGTGGAGATGATGCATGCCGGCGCCTCCCGCTACGACCTGGACCGCTTCGGCATCGTGTTCCGTCCCAGCCCCCGCCAGTCCGACGTGATGGTGGTGGCCGGCACCCTGGTCAACAAGATGGCGCCGGCGCTGCGCAAGGTGTACGACCAGATGTCGGAGCCGCGCTGGGTGATCTCGATGGGTTCCTGCGCCAACGGCGGCGGCTATTACCATTACTCCTATGCGGTGACGCGCGGCTGCGACCGGGTGGTGCCGGTCGACATCTATGTGCCGGGCTGTCCGCCGACGGCCGAGGCGCTGCTGTACGGATTCATCCAGTTGCAGGAGAAGATCAAACGCACCAATACGATCGCGCGGTGAGGGCATGAGCGAGCAGACGACCATCGACAAAGAGAAGAAGGCAGCCAAGCTTGCTCCGGAACTGGAGGGGCTGAAGAAGCGCTTCGGCAACCAGGTGCTTGAGGCGCGTGCCGGGCTGGACTGCCCGCTGGCCGTGCTGGATCGCAAGGCCGTCGTCGAGGCCTGCCATTACCTGAGGCGGGAGCATGGCTTCGAGCAGCTGATCGACCTGTGCGGCGTCGACAAGTCCGAGCATCCGGAGCACCCCGAGGGGGCGCCGCGTTTCGAGGTCGTCTACCACCTGCTTTCCGTCAGCCGCAACACGCGCATCCGCGTCAAGGTCGGCGTCAACGAACGCGAGCTGGTCGACTCGGTGGTCGAGGTCTGGCCGACCGCCAACTGGTTCGAGCGCGAGGCCTTCGACCTGTACGGCATCATCTTCAACCATCATCCGGACCTGCGCCGCATCCTGACCGACTACGGCTTCGAGGGGCATCCGCTGCGCAAGGACTTCCCGCTGGTCGGCCGCGTGGAGCTGTTCTTCGACGAGACCCAGTGGCGCTGCGTCTACCGGCCGAACAGGCTGGAGAACCGGGTGCTGATCCCGCGTGCCTGGCCGGGGGTGGACCGTGGCTGAGATCAAGAACTACACGATCAACTTCGGTCCGCAGCATCCGTCCGCCCACGGCGTACTGCGCCTGGTGCTGGAGCTGGACGGCGAGGTCGTCGAGCGCGCCGAGCCGCACATCGGCCTGCTGCATCGCGGCACCGAGAAGCTGTTCGAGTACAAGACCTATCTGCAGAACATCCCCTATTTCGACCGCTTCGACTACGTGTCGATGATGGCCAACGAGCATGCCTATGCGCTGGCCGTGGAGAAGATGCTCGGCATCACGCCGCCGGAGCGGGCGCAGTACATCCGCGTGATGTTCGCCGAGCTGACGCGCATCCTGAACCACTGCCTGTGGCTGGGCGCGCATGCGCTGGATATCGGCGCCATGACGGTATTCCTGTACTGCTTCCGCGAGCGCGAGGACATCTTCGACTACTACGAGGCGGTGAGCGGCGCACGCATGCACGCGGCCTATTTCCGTCCGGGCGGCGTCAACAAGGAGATGCCGGAGGGCCTGCTGGAGAAGATCGATGCCTTCACCGAGCGCTTCCCGGGCTATGTCGACGAGTACGAGACGCTGTTGACCGAGAACCGCATCTGGAAGCAGCGCACCGTCGACGTCGGCATCGTCGACAGGGAGGCCGCACTGGCCTGGGGCTTCACCGGGCCGATGCTGCGCGGATCGGGCGTGGAATGGGATCTGCGCAAGAAGCAGCCGTACGACGTCTACGACCGCATGGACTTCGAGATCCCCGTCGGCGTCACCGGCGATACCTACGACCGCTACCTGGTGCGCGTCGAGGAGATGCGCCAGGCCAACCGCATCGTCAAGCAGTGCGTGGACTGGCTGGCCAAGAACCCCGGGCCGGTGAAGATCGAGGATTACAAGCTGACCAACCCGCGCCGCG
Organism: Mariprofundaceae bacterium; assembly: GCA_035576305.1. Taxonomy (GTDB): domain Bacteria; phylum Pseudomonadota; class Zetaproteobacteria; order Mariprofundales; family Mariprofundaceae; genus DATLWN01. The sequence goes on along the minus strand of DATLWN010000016.1, from coordinate 8,526 downwards.
GCCTGATGAAGTCGGACATGGAGGCGCTGATCCATCACTTCAAGTACTTCTCCCAGGGCTTCCACGTGCCGGCCGACGAGGTCTACGCCGCCGTCGAGCATCCGAAGGGCGAGTTCGGCGTGTACATCGTCTCCGACGGCTCGAATAAGCCGTACCGCATGAAGATCAGGGCGCCGGGCTTCGCGCATCTGGAGGCGCTGGACTACATGTGCCGCGGGCACATGATCGCCGATGTGGTGACGATCCTCGGCACCCAGGACATCGTGTTTGGCGAGGTGGACCGATGAGCGCAGAGCCCCAGATGCAGCCGCGGTTCTCGGACGCCCGGCTGGAGGAGATCAAGGCGCTGGCCGCCAAGTATCCGCAGCCGCGCTCGGCGCTGCTGCCGGTGCTGCACATGGCCCAGCAGGACTTCGGTTACCTGTCGATGGAAGTGCAGCAGATGGTGGCCGAGGTGCTCGATGTGCGCCTGATGCAAGTGCGTGAGGTCGTGACCTTCTACACCATGTTCCGCGAACAGCCCTGCGGGAAGCATCTCCTGGAGGTGTGCACCAACGCCTCCTGCATGCTCAACGGCGCCAATGCCCTGGTGCGCCACCTGTGCGACAGCCTGGGCATCAGGCTCGGCGAGACGACGCCGGACGGGCTGTTCACGGTGACCGAGGTCGAGTGCCTCGGTGCCTGCGGCGGCGCCCCGGTGGTGCAGATCGACGGGCTGTTCCACGAAAAGGTCGATGCGGCGCATCTCGACGAGGTGATCCGCCAGGGCCGGACGGAAGGGGGTGCGGCGTGATTGCATCCGATCCCAAGCAGGTGAAGGCGATCTGCTTCGACCGCATCCACATCCCCGACATGTGGAAGGTCGATGTGGCGCGCAAGCACGGGGCCTACGAGATCCTGCCGAAGGTGCTGAACGAGTTCGATTCGGAGCAGATCATCAGCGAGGTCAAGGCCTCCGGCATCCGCGGTCGCGGCGGCGCCGGCTTCCCGACCGGCCTGAAATGGTCCTTCGTGCCGCGCAACACCGGCAAGCCGACCTATTTGTTGTGCAACGCCGACGAGGGCGAGCCCGGCACCTTCAAGGACCGCGATATCATGCGCTACGATCCGCACCTGCTGATCGAGGGCATGATCATCGCCGGCTTCGCGCTCGGCGTGCGCCATGCCTACATCTACATCCGCGGCGAGTTTGTCCGTGAGGCCGAGATCCTCAACGACGCCCTGCGCGAGGCCTATGCCGCGGGATTGCTCGGCGAGAACATCCTCGGCACCAAGTACAGCATGGATCTGACCGTGCACCGTGGTGCCGGCGCCTACATCTGCGGCGAGGAGACGGCGCTGATCGAGTCGCTGGAGGGCCGGCCCGGGCGTCCCCGCTTCAAGCCGCCGTTCCCGGCCGTCGAGGGCTTCTACCGCTGCCCGACCGTGGTCAACAACGTCGAGACGCTGGCGACGATCCCCGCGATCATGAAGTTCGGCGGGGCCTGGCATGCGGCGATCGGCAAGCCGAACAACACCGGCATGAAGATCTTCTCGGTGTCCGGCCAGGTCAACCGGCCCGGCAACTACGAGGTGCCGCTCGGCACGCCGCTGAAATCGCTGATCGAGAACTACTGCGGCGGCCTGCAGCACGGCAGCTCCCCGAAGGCCATCATCCCCGGCGGCTCGTCGGCGATGTGGCTGACGGCCGAGCACTACGACATCCCGCTGACCTTCGACGACCTGGCCAAGGCCGGTTCGATGCTCGGTTCCGGCGCCATCATCGTCATGGACGAGACGGCGGACGTGCTGGGCGTGGCCACCCGCCTGTCGCATTTCTATGCCCACGAGTCCTGCGGCCAGTGCACGCCGTGCCGCGAGGGGACGGGCTGGCTGTACCGCGTGCTGACGCGCATCGAGAACGGCGAGGGCCTTCCCGGCGACCTGCAGGTTCTCGAGGACGCGGCCCGGCACATGGCCGGACGCACCATCTGCGCCCTGGCCGACGGTGCTGCGGCACCGGTGCTTTCCGTGATCAAGCACTTCCCGGAGGTGGTGCAGGCCGGCGTTCGGGAGAAGGCGGCATGATGACGCGGTACACCCAAGGCGCTGTCCATGGAGGACGATCGGCATGACCACGCTGTATATCAACGACGAGGAGGTCACGGTCCCGGCCGGCACCAGCATCCTTGAGGCATGCCGCGGGAACGAGGTCAACGTACCGTATTTCTGCTACCACCCCGAGCTGTCGGTGGCGGCGAACTGCCGCATGTGCCTGGTCGAGATCGAGGGCTGGAACAAGCCCGCCGCCTCCTGCTGCACGCCCGTGGCCGAGGGCATGCGCGTGCGCACGCACAGCGAGGGCCTGAAGAAGGATCGGCAGATGGTGATGGAATACCTGCTGATCCATCACCCGCTGGACTGCCCGGTCTGCGACCAGGGCGGCAGCTGCAAGCTGCAGGACTATGCGGTGGAGCATGGCTCGGCGCGCGGGCGCTATGCGGAGCCGAAGCGGGCGGTCGTCAACTACGAGCTGGGGCCGTTCGTCAGCACCTGCATGACCCGCTGCATCCATTGCACCCGCTGCGTGCGCTTTGCCGACGAGATCGCCGGCACCGGCGACATGGGCGTGCTCAACCGCGGCGATCACATGACCATCGCCGGCATCGTCGAGGATACCCTGAGCTCCGAGCTTTCGGGCAACCTGGCCGATGTCTGCCCGGTCGGGGCCCTGCTGGACAAGCCTTCGAACGATGTCGCCCGCCCGTGGGAGGTGACGCGCCACAAGTCCACCTGCACCCAGTGCCCGAACGGCTGTGATATCAGCATCGAATCGCGCGGCGACGAGGTGATCCGCATCCGGCCGCTGCCCGGCGGCGTGGAGCCGTGGATCTGCGACCGCGGCCGCTATGTCTACGATGCCTTCCGTTCGGAGAAGCGCATCCTGGCCCCATCGATGCGCATCGACGGCGCTCTGGCCGAGGTGAACTGGGACGAGGCGATCGGCCGGGCCATGAAACTTTTGAAGGGCAAGCGCATCGGCATCGTCTGCTCCCCGGGCTGGAGCGTGGAGGGCCTGACCTCGGTGCGGCTGCTGCGCGACGCGGCGTTCCCCGATGCCAATGTGGCCTGCGACCTGTACCGCCGCGATATGCGGCCGTTCGCCTTCGAGGAAGGATTCGCGATGACCGTGGACCAGATCGAGTCCTCGGCCCAGGTGGCGATCCTGGGCTCCGACCTGCGCCAGCGCCTTCCGGTCCTGATGCAACGGCTGCGCAAGCGCCTGCACCATGGGAAGCCGGTGATGCGCATCGGGGCCATGAACTACCGCACCAATACCGACAAGCTGACGAGCGATGCGCTGATCCGGCCGCGCGACTGGCCGGCGGTGATCGCCCGCGCCATGGATCAGGTCAAGGAGTTCGGCAAGACGGCGGCCGGCATGGATGTGTGGATGTCCTCGGTCAACGCCCGTCACGAGGCCGGCAAGCAGCTGGCCGATGCGCTGCTGGCCGACAGCTGTGCCCTGCTGGTCGGCGAGGAGATCCGCTCGCATCCCGATGCGGCGGCCCTGATCCACGGCCTGGACCTGCTGATGCGTGCCTGCGGGCATGCCGAGGCGGCCGGCGACGGACGCAACCTGATCCCGGAGGGCATGAACGCCCAGGTGCTCGGCCCGATCTTCGGCGATGTGCGCGTCGGCGCGGGCGAGCTGTTCGATGCGGCAGCCAAGGGCGAGCTCGATGCGCTGCTGGTGGTCGGCAGCGATCCGGTCGGCGACGGCCTGTTCCCGGTCGAGGCCAAGGCGGCGCTCGCCAGGGTGCCGCTGGTGCAGGTCGGCTCCATCGCCGGCGCCATCACCGCGCACGCCGAGGTACTGCTGCCGGCGGCGGCCTATTCCGAGGTCGAGGGGCATTTCGTCAACATGGAAGGCCGCGTGCGCGAGGCGCGCACGCCGCTGGTCTCGGTCGGCCAGGAACGGCCGCTGTGGAAGGTGATGATGCGCCTGATCCAGGCCTGCGGCTGCGAGGTGCCGGCGATCGATCTGGAAGAGATCCAGGCGCATGTGAGCCGCCTGATGCCGGAGCTGGAGAAGGCGGCGGATGCCGAGATCATCGATGCCTACCTGGCGCCGGCGAGCCGCAATCCCAAGGCCGCATCCCTGCCTTCCTTCAAACCGAGTCATGCGCTCGACGTGGTCAGCCGTTTCTCGATGTACCGCGAGGGCATGTGGGCGCGCGCCTCCACCCTGTTGACCGAGGCGGCGGACCTGCACCCGATCGGCGATGTCGTGGTCAATCCCGAGACGCTGGCGGCGCTGAAGCTGGCCGAGGGCCGGCTGACGGTGGCGACCGACCGGGGCGAATTCCCGTGCGAGGTGTGCGTGCGTGACGATGTGTCGCCGGGCGTGCTGTTCGTGGCCAAGGGCGGCACCTGCGGTGACCTGTGCAGTGCCGATTCGGCCTCGCTGAAGGGAGGGGCGTGATGAGCGCAGTGGACATGGCCATCCAGGCCGGCATCTGGGCCCTGGAGATCCTCGTCGTGGTGGTGCCGGTGGCGCTGGGCGTGGCCTACATCACCTACTTCGAGCGGCGCGTGATCGGCTGGGCGCAGGCGCGCAAGGGCTGCAACCGCGTCGGCTGGGCGGGGCTGCTGCAGCCGATCGCCGACGGCATCAAGCTGTTCTTCAAGGAAACCATCATCCCGACGCGGGCCAACAAGTTCCTGTTCGTGGCCGCCCCGGTGATCTCGCTGGTGCCGTCCCTGATCGCCTTCGCCGTCGTCCCGTTCGGCCAGACCTCGCTGTTCGGCCTGTGGTCCAGCCCGCACGTGATGGCCATCGCCAACCTGAACATCGGCGTGCTGTACGTGATGGCGATTACCAGCCTCAGCATCTACGGCATCCTGATGGCCGGCTGGTCGTCGAACTCGAAGTACGCCTTTTTGGGAGCCCTGCGCTCCAGCGGCCAGATGATCTCCTACGAGATCTCGATGGGCTTCGCCCTGGTCACCGTACTGATGCTGGCCGGCAGCCTGAACCTGGCGGACATCGTGCGCGCCCAGTCCGGTGGCTTCTGGCACTGGTACGCGATCCCGCTGTTCCCGATGCTGCTGGTCTACTTCATCTCCGGCTGCGCCGAGACCAACCGCGTGCCGTTCGACCTGCCCGAGGGCGAGGCGGAGATCGTGGCCGGCTATTTCGTCGAGTACTCCGGCATGTGGTTCGCCCTGTTCTCGCTGGCGGAATACGCCGCGATGATCATGATCAGCCTGATGACCAGCGTGCTGTTCCTCGGCGGCTGGAACGCCCCGATCCCGGCGCTGGACTTCATTCCGGGCACCGTCTGGCTGCTCATGAAGGCCAGCTTCCTGGTGTTCATGTTCATCTGGTTCCGCGCCTCGTTCCCGCGCTACCGCTACGATCAGCTGATGCGCCTGGGCTGGAAGGTGTTCCTGCCATGGACGATGGGCTGGATCGCGGTGATCGGTATCGCCATGTACACCCCCGGCCTGTCCGAGATCATCGGCTTCTGGCGCCCGTAGGAGAGAGGGATGAACCTGATCAAGCGTGCCGTCCGGACCTGGTTGCTGACCGAGCTGCTGCGCGGGCTGATGCTGACGGGCAAGTACATGTTCAAGAAGAAGATCACGGTCGAGTATCCGGAGGAGCGCACGCCGCTTTCCCCCCGTTTTCGCGGCCTGCATGCGCTGCGCCGCTACGAGAACGGCGAGGAGCGCTGCATCGCCTGCAAGCTGTGCGAGGTGGTATGCCCGGCGCTGGCCATCCTCATCGAATCCGATGAGCGTGAGGACGGCACCCGGCGCACCACCCGGTACGATATCGACATGACCAAGTGCATCTACTGCGGCCTGTGCCAGGAGGCCTGCCCGGTCGATGCCATCGTCGAGACCCAGGAATTCGAGTATGCCAGCGAAACGCGCGCGGCCCTGTATTACACCAAGGACATGCTGCTGGACAATGGCGATCGCTACGAAAGCCAGATTGCGGCAAACTTGGCTGCCGATGCGCGTTACAGCTGACGGCTGATCCGACCGAGGGAGGGGGGATGCTGGAGACCGGCTTTTTCTATCTGTTTGCGACCATGGCCGTGATCGGCGGCCTGGGCGTCGTGCTGGCGCGCAACACCGTGCACTCGGTGATGTTCCTGATCTTCTGCTTCTTCAACGCCGCCGGGCTGTTCTTCATGCTCGATGCCGAGTTCCTGGGCATCATCCTGATCCTGGTCTATGTCGGTGCCGTGATGGTGCTGTTCATGTTCGTGGTGATGATGCTCGAGGTCAATGTGGTCAAACTCAGGGAAGGCTTCCTGCTGTACCTGCCGGTCGGCGGTGTGATCGCGCTGGTGCTGTTCGTCGAACTGATCGCCGCCGCCACCAGCGGCGTGTTCGCGGTCGAGCCGACCGCCGGGCACATCCTGCAGCAGGTCAACAACACGGTGGAGATCGGCAAGATCCTGTACACCAAATACCTGCTGGGCTTCGAGGTGGCGGCCATCATCCTGCTGGTGGCGCTGGTCGGGGCGGTGGTGCTGACCATCCGCAGCCGCAAGGACGCGAAGTACCAGAATATTTCGGCGCAGGTCCATGTCCGCCGGGAGGATCGCATGCGCAAGGTGAGGCTGTGATGGTCGGGTTGTCATCGTATCTGGCGGTCGGCGCCTGCCTGTTCACGCTCGGCGTGATCGGGCTGTTCCTGAACCGCAAGAACGTCATCGTGCTCTTGATGTGCATCGAGCTGATGCTCTTGGCGGTCAACATCAACCTGGTCGCCTTCTCGCACTTCCTGAACGACCTGGCCGGCCAGATCTTCGTATTCTTCGTGCTGACGGTGGCGGCCAGCGAGGTGGCGGTCGGCCTGGCGATCCTGGTGGCCTTCTACCGCCTGCGCCGTTCGATCGATGTCGAAGACATCAACACCTTGCAGGGCTGAGGGGAGGCTGGGGTGCAGGAAAACGTCCATATGATGCTCAATACCGTCGAGCTGCTGACCATTCCGGCGCTGCCGCTGATCGCGGCGCTGACGGTCGGCCTGTTCGGCTGGGCCCTGAAGGAGAAGCTGTCGCACTGGATCTGCTCGCTGGGCGTGATCGGGGCGGCCGTGCTGTCCGTGCATGTGTTCCTGCAGGTGCTGAACGGCGCCTCCTTCAGCGGCAACTTCTGGACCTGGATCATCTCCGGCGGCCTGCATGTGCCCATCGGCATGATGATCGACCGGCTGACGGCCATCATGATGGTCACCGTCACCATCGTTTCGGCCTGCGTGCACGTGTACACCATCGGCTACATGCACGGCGATCCGGGCTACTCGCGCTTCTTCTCGTACATCTCCGGCTTCACGTTCTCGATGCTGGTGCTGGTGATGGGCAACAACTTCTTCACGCTGTTCTTCGGCTGGGAGGCGGTGGGCCTGTTCTCCTACCTGCTGATCGGCTTCTGGTTCAGGCGGGAGAGCGCCAACGTGGCCTCGATGAAGGCCTTCATCGTCAACCGCGTCGGCGATTTCGGCTTCGCCATCGGCATCCTGGCCGTCTGGTACTTCTTCGGCAGCGTCGAATACCGGCAGGTGTTCGACGGCGTGCAGGGCTTCGTCGCCGCGGGGCACACCCTGGAGGTGCCGTCCCTCGGCCTGCACGTGTCGGCCATCACCTTCATCTGCGTGGCGCTGTTCATCGGCGCCATGGGCAAGAGCGCGCAGGTGCCGCTGCATGTGTGGCTGCCCGATTCGATGGAGGGTCCGACCCCGATCTCGGCCCTGATCCATGCCGCCACGATGGTGACGGCCGGCGTGTTCATGGTGGCGCGCCTGTCGCCGATGTTCGAGTACTCGAACACGGCGCTTGAGGTGGTGACGGTGGTCGGCGGCATCACGGCCTGGATGTGCGCCACCATCGGCATGGTGCAGAACGACATCAAGCGCGTGATCGCCTATTCCACCTGCTCCCAGCTCGGCTACATGTTCGTGGCCTGCGGCGTGTCGGCCTACTCGGCCGGCATCTTCCACCTGGTCACGCACGCCTACTTCAAGGCGCTGCTGTTCCTCGGCGCGGGCTCGGTGATCCACGGCATGATGGCCGAGCAGGACATCCGCAAGATGGGCCAGCTGCGCAAGTTCATGCCCATCACCTACTGGACGATGCTGATCGGCGCTCTGGCGCTGTCGGGCGTCTACCCGTTCGCGGGCTTCTGGTCCAAGGACGTGATCATCGAGGCGGCGGCGGTGCGCGGCATGGGCTGGGCCAGCGACTTCGCCTACCGGGCGGCGCTGACCGCGGTGTTCATGACGGCCTTCTACACCTTCCGCATGTTCCTGCTGACCTTCCACAACACGGACCGTGTGCCGGCCGAGACCAAGTCGCACGTGCACGAGTCACCCTGGGTGATCACGGTGCCGCTGATGGTGCTGTCCGTCGGCGCGGTGCTGGCCGGCTGGTTCGGTCACAACGTGCTCGACATCATCCAGGGCGGGGCCGAGGGCTACTTCGGCCACAGCATCTTCGTGCTCGATGCGCATAACCCGATTCTCAA
>DATLWN010000015.1:0-3890 GCA_035576305.1 Mariprofundaceae bacterium | reverse complement strand
CGGCGGGCGCGGGCTAATCGGGGCCGGGGCCCGGCATGCCGCGGCGGGCCAGGGCGTCGGCGCGTTCGTTTTCCGGATGTCCGGCATGACCCTTGACCCATTGCCAGCGAACCCTGTGCTTGGCGGCGAGGTGATCGAGCTGCTGCCACAGGTCGAGGTTGGCGACCGGTTTCTTGGCGGCGGTCTTCCAGCCGCGCGGTTTCCAGTCGTGGATCCATTCGGTCATGCCGGTCACCACGTATTTCGAGTCCGAATGGATGGTGATGCGGCAGGGCCTTTTCAGGGCCTTCAGGGCCTCGATGGCGGCGGTGAGCTCCATGCGCTGGTTCGTGGTCGCCGCCTCGCCGCCGCACATCTCCTTCTCGTGGGCGCCGGTGCGCAGCAGCACGCCCCAGCCGCCGGGGCCCGGATTGCCGGAACAGGCGCCGTCCACGTAGGCATCGACCTCGACCACTTGCTTCATCCGCCCGAGGCTAGCCGCCCCCGGCCCGTTTGGTAAGTTCGCCGCCGCCTACGCCCCTCGAACTTGGGCCGTGCCGCATCTCAGAAGTGGTACATGTAGCTGAGGCCGCCGCCGTAGTCCGGGCTGCCGTTGCTGAGGCCCACGAGGCCGAAGACCTGCAGGTCGGTGTCGCGCCCTGCCTTCACATTCCAGGCGCCGATGATCTCCGAGGCCGGTGCCAGGCCGGGCTGCGAGGATTCGTGACCGGCATACAGCAGGGTGGCGACGTTGTCGACATTGACGAGATAGCTGAAGCCGGCCTGGTAAGTCAGGATGTCGTTGAGCACGAGGTTTGCCGCCTGGCCGTGGATGCGGTAGCCGAGCTGGGCGAAGGGGAAGAAACGATCGCCGACGCGGGCGCGGAAGCGGCCGCCGAACTCCACGTCGTTGGCGCCGGTGCCCAGGCCGTTGGCGCGGGAGGCGGTGCCAAACTTGACCTTGGCATAGGGTGATATGGAGTTGCCCCTGTTGTCCAGATCGATGCGGTAGCGCGCCTCCAGCCAGATGTCGCCGAGGCCGCTGCGGGTCGTCGGCTGGCCGCCGGTGTTGCCGATGACGGCGCCGCCGGCGATCACCGCGCCCTGGCTGTGCACGCGGATGTAGGGGATGGTGACCTTCAGGGTCAGGTTGCCGGTGTCGGCCTTGATGTCGAGCGGCACATAGAGGATATCGGTCGTGTTGTTGGTGCCGTATTTACCGCTGTAATACGAGGGTGTGATGCCGGCGGTGATGCCCTCCCTGGCCACGGCCTGGGGTGCATGGGAAAACATGCACATCAGCACGCCGGCCCAAACGGCGGCGATACGGGGGCTGGACAAACGGGTCTTCACTGGATGCATCGGGCATCTCCTTGCCTTGGCTCTGGAATGGGGGGGAACATAGTACAGGGCGCGATCGCGGGGAAGCGGGCATGGCGCCCTCCGGCTCGGATGCCGGGGGGCGCCTGCCTCCGATGCTTAGTTCGAATCCGGGGTTTCGAAATCGCCGATATCCGGGGTTTCGAAATCCTGGTTGCCGATATCGGCGATGTTACCGGCATCCTCCACCTCATGGGTGTCCGCAACATCCGGGGTGGAATCCTCCGCCTCATGGGTATCGGCAACGTCCGGGCTGGACTCATCCACGACCGTCGGGCCGTTCTGGGCATTGACCGTGGCCGGGGTCTTGGCGGGGTCCACCGAGGTCGATGCGGCATCGGCGGACTGGCTGGCGAACACCAGCATGCCGGCAAGGGCCAGGGCATTCAGAACGATGGTTGTCTGAGCGGTCTTTTTCATGGGATCGTCTCCTTTGCGCCAATCCTGGGATTGGGGCCCTGCGCACGGGGTGGGTGCCGGATGGCATCCACGTAGCCGTCCACGCCGCCAAGGTAAGGGGGTGTTCCCATCGGCGGATGTGAGCCAATGCACACTTGAATGTGACACGGTATTGCCGGCGCCGGCGCCTTATTTGCGCCACAGCCACAGGAGCAGGGTCAGGATCAGGCTGATCAGCAGGCTGGTGACGATGGGGAAATAGAAGCGGACGTGGTCGCGCTCGATGACGATGTCACCGGGCAGTCTCCCCAGCCTCAGCTTGGCGATCCAAGGCCAGGCCAGCCCCGCCAGCAGCAGCACGATGCCGAGGATGATCAGCGCGCGCTGCACGGCCTGGGCCTTGCCGCCGTTCCGGCCGCGGCAGCGGGATGCCGAGCGGGCTGATGGTCATCAGACGTCCATGCCTCGTGCATGCCGGTCTCCTTTGCTGGGGTGCGCGGGTTCGCGCAAGCCTAGTGCGTGGCGGCAGGGGCGTCACGACGGCCGTCATTGACGGCGGCCGGCACGCTTTCTATGTTGATCGATACCCGCCGATGATGGACGGGCCGGAGGCAGGCATGAACCAGACGGCGTTGCAGCAACTGATCCAGGATGGCGGGGCGCTGCGCGGCTTGATCGGACGCCAGGTTCGTTATCTGGGCCAGCGCTATGAGATCACCGACATCCTGCTCGACGAGGATCTGATGATCCTGTCGGCGGACGAGGATTCCGAGGTGCAGGAGGACAGCTACGGCCGGGCCCACCGTCTGGTGCCGCGGCAGCAGGGGCTGCGCTTCCGCGATGCCGAAGGCCATCCGACCCATCTGTGGCAGGACCTGGAGTTCCTCGACGGTTCACTCGGCGTCTGAGGACATGCGGCCGTCCCGTACGCCGTTCAGATGAATATGAAGCGCGATGAGATGGCGCTGAGCTAGCGCAGCAGCGTGGCATGCCCGCCGTGCCAGACGAGCCAGGCCTTCGGCACGGGCTTCATCTCCAGGCGCAGCGAGAAGGCGGGCGGGGCATCGGGCATGCCGGCGCCGAAGCGCAGGTCGCCGAACTCGCGCACCTCCGGGCCCTCGTGCAGCACCACCGGGAAGCGGGCGAACCAGCGGTAGAAGGCCATGCCGGGGACGGAATCCGGGGCATTGGCCTCGGTCATCGCCGTCAGCCTCCGCCATTGCAGCGCACCCGCCGGGTGCAGGTAGCGGGCGTAAGGGGTGCTCAGCGAGGCGGAGAACCAGGGCATGGTGCCGGCAAAGGCCGGCAGCAGGTCGACGGCGGCGTCCATATCGTGGTCCGGCCAGGCGGCGATCAGCTGCCAGTGGAAGGGCGAGAACGGCAGCGGCAGCGCCGCTTTGATCGGTGCATCCGGCCAGGCCTTGTCCACTAGCGCCAGCGCCCGCTGGTGGTTGACGGCGCACAATCCGATGTAGGCGAACATCAGGGTGAGGCTCGCTGCCGCCAGCGGCCGGGCCAGCTTCCTGCGCACCGGGATCATCAGCAGCGGTAGCAGCATCAGGCCGGTGAAGATCGGGTCGATGATGAACACCAGGTCCAGCGACGCCCGCCAGTCGGACAGCGGCGCCAGGATCATGGTGCCGAACGAGGTGATGACATCGAGCAGGATGTGCATGCCGATGGCCGCACCGATCAGCCAGGGAAGCGCCGGATCGCGGTCCCGCCGCTTCGGCAGCAGGCTGACCACCAGCCAGGTCCACAGCGGCAGCATCAGGATCGAATGCGTGACGCCGCGGTGATGCGCCAGATACAGCTCGTCGGAGAACCAGCGCAGCACGTAGTCGAGATCCGGAGCCATGGCCATGCCGATCAGCAACCATAGCTGCGTCCGGGGCAGCGGCCTTTTCGGGAAGGCGCGCGCCAGCGCCGCGCCGCTTATGCCGTGGGTGATCGGGTCCATGCGCTGAGGCGCTCGATCAGGTCAGGCCAGTTGCGTCCCGGCACGATGTGGCCGCCGCAGACGGCGTGGCGGGCGCCGGTGACGACCGCCTCGGTGTTGGCCAGCCCCAGCAGCGTGTGCTGGGCCAACAGTGCGAAGCTCAGCGCCTCCACCGCCTCGGGCGGGACGCCGT
>DATLWN010000014.1:0-14200 GCA_035576305.1 Mariprofundaceae bacterium | reverse complement strand
TGGTCCCAGGCCGGCACCGGGATGCTGTGGCCGATGTAGGCCTCGATGTCCGGCAGGCCGAAGCAGAAGCGTTCGCAGGCGAACGAGATGGCCACGCCGGTGGCGCCGGCGCGGGCCGTGCGGCCGATGCGGTGCACGTAGTCCTGCGCATCCTCCGGCAGGTCGTAGTTGAACACGTGCGTGACGCCGTCGATGTGCAGGCCGCGGCTGGCCACGTCGGTGGCCACCAAGAGGTGCAGCTTGCCGCGGCTGAAGTCCTCGAGGATGCGCAGGCGCTTCTTCTGGCGCACGTCGCCGGACAGGATGCCGACGTCGAAGCCGTAGCGGGCCAGCTTGTCCGCCAGGCGCTCGCCGGTGCGCTTCTCGTTGATGAAGATCATGCCGCGCTGCACCTCGTGCTCGCGCAGCAGGCTGACCAGCAGCGGGAATTTCTCGTCCATGCCGGTGTGGTACAGCGATTCGGCGATGTTGCTGGCCGTGATGTCGCCCTCCTCGGCGCGCAGCTTCACCGGGTTGTTCATGTGCTCATACGCCAGCTCCAGCACGCGGTGCGACAGCGTGGCCGAGAACATCAGCGACTGGCGCTGGTCGTAGGGCGGCAGTCGGCGCATCAGGTAGCGCAGGTCCTTGATGAAACCGAGGTCGAACATGCGGTCGGCCTCGTCCACCACCAGCATCTCGCAGTGCTTGAGGCCGTAGCAGCCCTGCTTGAAGTAATCGATCAGCCGTCCCGGCGTGCCGATCAGGATGTCCACGCCGTCGTCGAAGGCCAGCTTCTGCTTGTCGTAGTCCACGCCGCCGAACACCACGTGCAGCTTCAGGCCCGTGTGGGCGGCGAGCTTGACGGCATCGGCGGAGATCTGGGCCACCAGTTCGCGCGTCGGGGCGATGACCAGGGCGCGCGGATCGCGCGGCCGGCGGCCTTCGCGCGGGGCATGGCTCAACAGGTGCGTGATGGTGGTGATCAGGAAGGTGGCGGTCTTGCCCGTGCCGGTGCGGCCCTGGCCGGCGACGTCCTTGCCCGCCAGCGTCAGCGGCAGCGCCACCTCCTGCACGGCGGTCAGCTGGGTGAAGCCGAGGCCGTGGATGGCCTGCAGCAGCGGCTGGGGGAGGGCGAGTTCGTCGAAGCGCATATGGGTGATATCCTGTGGTCGTCCGGTCATGGCGCGGGAACCGCGCATCAACGGGCAGCATACGGGAGATTCCATTGCCTGGCAAAAGCGATTATCGTTCGTTCCCCCCGGGCCTATAGCTCAATTGGTTAGAGCTACCGGCTCATAACCGGTTGGTTCCAGGTTCGAGTCCTGGTGGGCCCACCAGTCCAGCCCGTGGGCATGCGCGGGGAAAACTTCCGTACACAGAGGTGGATTGATCATGGCTGCTCCCGAAAGGGTCGACCCGGAACAATTGCGCAACCTGGTGCTGGCGGCGATGCCGGATGCCGAGGTCGAGGTGCGGCTGTATGCCGGCGACGATCATTTCGAGATGACGGTGGCTTCATCGGCGTTTGCCGGGAAATCGCGGGTGGCGCAGCATCAGATGGTGTACGATGCGCTGGGGGCGCACATGCGCCAGGCCGTGCATGCGCTGGCCCTGCAGACCCGCGTACGACAAGACTGAGGTGTTTCATGGATGAGATTCAACAGCAGATCGACAAACTGGTGCACGAGCACGACATCATTCTGTTCATGAAGGGCACGCCGCAGTTTCCGCAGTGCGGATTCTCGCAGCGCGTGGCCCAGATCCTCGGCGCCTACGGCGTGCCGTATGTGGCCGTCAACGTGCTGCTCGACCCGGCCGTGCGCGAGGGCATCAAGGCCTACACGAACTGGCCGACCATTCCCCAGCTGTACGTCAACGGCAAGTTCATCGGCGGCTGCGACATCGTCACGGAGATGCACGAGTCGGGCGAGCTGCACGAACTGCTCGACCCGTTCCGCAAGGCCGGCTGAGAAGGCATGGCTTGAGCGCATGCGGGCGCTGGGCTATAACGTCGGCTAGACATGATGCTTTCCCGGTTTGATCCGACGGCGGCCCGTTCGCTGCCGAACATCGTGGCGATGACGGGTCCGTCGGACCGCGGCGCCCCTTTCTAAGATGCAAACCAAGCTTTCCCAGAAACTCGGCCAGCGCCTGGCGCTGACGCCGCAGCTGACCCAGAGCCTGAAGGTGCTGGCGATGAATGCCATCGAGCTCGATGCCTACCTGGATGAATGCCTGGAGAGCAACCCGATGCTCGAGATCGAGGCGCCGGATACGGAGACACCGGCCGTGGAGGCGCAGGGCGACGCCGGCGGCGAATCGGGCGAGGCGTGGCGGGAGGCCGGCGACAACCGCTGGGAACAGCTGTACACGCCGTCCCCGGCAGCCGAGCGTGACGACTTCGCGAACCGCGAGCAGAACTGGCATCAGGAGCAGAGCCTCAGCGAATCGCTGCACGAGCAGGTGGATCAGCAGCCGATGTCCGAGGATGAACGGGTGGTGGCGCATGCGCTGATCGATTCGCTGGACGACGACGGCTATTTCCGCTCCGATCCGGCCGTGCTGGCCGCCGAACTCGGTGTTTCCGCGCCGACGGTGGTCGATGTGCTGGAGCAGGTGGTGCAGGAGCTGGAGCCTGCCGGCATCGGCGCGCGCGACCTGAGCGAATGCCTGCTGCTGCAGCTCGATGACGACGAGCCGTCGACCGCCATGGTGCGCCGCCTGCTGCTGCACCATGCCGACGACCTGTTCGACGGCGATGCGGCGCTGGCCGGCAAGCTGGGCTGCGGCATCGACGACGTGATCCGGGCGCGGGCGCGCATGCGCCGGCTCGACCCCTTCCCGGGGCATGGCCTGCGCGGCGATCAGAACTACTATGTCCGCCCCGAGATCGTGTTCCGCCGCACGGCCGACGGCGACATCCAGATCGAGATCCCCGACTACGGCTGGCGCGGGGTGCGCCTGAACGAGCAGTGGCAGGGCCGCCAGTGGGCCGGCGCCGACCGTGAGTTCATGGATCACGCCACGCGTGAGGCCAAATGGCTGGTCTATGCCCTGGAGCAGCGCGGTGAGACGCTGATGAAGGTGGCCCAGTGCCTGGCGAGGCGCCAGCGGTCCTTTCTCGAGCACGGGGTACTGGGCTTGAAGCC
Organism: Mariprofundaceae bacterium; assembly: GCA_035576305.1. GTDB lineage: Bacteria > Pseudomonadota > Zetaproteobacteria > Mariprofundales > Mariprofundaceae > DATLWN01. The sequence goes on along the minus strand of DATLWN010000014.1, from coordinate 11,069 downwards.
TCTGACGTTGCAGGATGTGGCCGAGGAGGTGGGGTTGCACGAATCGACGATCTCGCGCGTGACCAACGGCAAGTATGCTGAAACGCCGCTGGGCCTGATCGAGATGCGCCGTTTCTTTTCTTCGGGCCTGCCGACGCGCGGAGGCGGCAGCATCTCCGTGTATCGCGTGCAGCAGCGCGTCAAGGCGCTGATCGAGTCCGAGCCGACGGGGCGCCCGATCTCCGACCAGGACATCGCCGACCGCCTGCAGGCCGAGGGGATCGATATTGCCCGTAGAACTGTCGCCAAATATCGGGAGAATCTTGGCCTGCCGACGAGCAGCCAAAGACGGCGTGCCATCAAGGAACGCCTGACATTACAGAGGGGGTAGAGCATGCAAGTGTCGATTACCGGACGGAACATGGAGCTGACGGAGCCACTGAAGGCCTATGTCGACGACAAGCTGCAGCATCTGAAGCATTCATTCGATCATGTGGTGGACGTGCATGTCGTGCTGTCCGTGCAGAAGTTTCATCATCAGTGTGAAATGACCGTGCAGGCCAGCGGCATGGTGGTCCATGCCAAGCATGATTCCGAGGATATGTATGCCTCGATCGACGGCGTCGTCGACAAGCTCAATCGGCAGCTCAAGCGTTACCGTGCCAAGATGCATCGGCATCAGACCAATCACGCCCAGCGCAAGGGCCGCGAGATCAAGGTGTCGCATCGTGTGGTAAGCATGCCGCCGCACGAGGAGCTGGCCGCGGATCAGCAGCCGGAAACCGTGCACCATGAGGAGATGGCGGCCAAGCCGATGTCGGTGGACGAAGCGGTGATGCAGATGGAGCTTTCCGAACAGCAGCCGCTGATCGTGTTCACCAATCAGGAAACGGAGAGCCTGAACGTTATCTACCGGCGGACGGACGGTCAGCTGGGCTGGATCGAACCGACGTCTTCCTGAGGCCGCGTGCGCGATACGGAGTAACGGAATGGCCAAATCTGACCGCTTGATCCCGCCGGATCACATCCTTCTGGATTCAAAGGCCGGCAGCAAACGGGCCCTGATCACGGAGCTGGCAAGCGTGCTGCCGGCGATGGATCCGGACCCGGTACTGGAGGTGGTGATGGCGCGCGAGCAGCTCGGCAGCACCGGCATCGGCAATGGCGTGGCCATCCCGCACGGCCGGCTGCCCGATCTGTCGGAGCCGGTGCTGGCGCTGGCCCGGCACAAGGGCGGCATCGATTTCGATGCCATCGACGGCAAGCCGGTGCATATCGCCATCATGCTGCTGGTGCCGCTGGAGGCCGAGCGCGGGCATCTGGAGCTGCTGGCGCACCTGGCCCGGACGCTGCAGCAGGAACACGTGCGGCGCGAGATCATGGAGGCCGAGACGGCGGCCGATATATCACGGATATTCGCCACCATGCCCCGGAGCGAGGCGGCATGACGCAGACGCCGCGCATCACCATCCGCGAGCTGCTGGAGGAGCGGGGGGAGGCGCTGGGGCTGCGACTGATCGCCGGCGAGGCGGGGCTGGATCGCTATATCGATCACCCCCGCATGCAGAAGCCCTCGCTGGCGTTCGCCGGCTATCTCGAGAATCTCAATGACTATCGCCTGCAGGTGATCGGGCAGACGGAGCTGGGCTATCTGGCCACGCGTCCGCCGGCCGAGCAGAAGCGCGTCGTCGATGCCGTGTTCGACCTGCGCGTGGCCGGCGTGGTCATCACCCGCGGGCTGGAGCCGCCGGATATCGTGCTGGAGGCGGCCAAGCGCACCGATACGCCGCTGATGATCTGCGACGAGAAGTCCTCGGTGTTCATGACCGATGCCATGCTGTACCTGTCGCGCCGCCTGGCGCCGACCGTCTATCAGCACGGCGTGTACATGGACATCTACGGCCTGGGCGTGCTGATGATCGGCGCCAGCGGCATCGGCAAGAGCGAGATCGGGCTGGAGCTGATCTCGCGCGGCCACCGCCTGATCGCCGACGACATGGTCGAACTGGCCCGGCAGGGGGCGGAGATCATCGTCGGGCGCAGCCCGGAATCGCTGCGCTACCACATGGAGATCCGGGGCCTGGGCATCCTGAACATCCGCGAGCTGTACGGTGCGGCCGCCATCACGGATGCCAAGCGGCTGAGCCTGATCGTCGAGCTGATCCCGTGGAACCAGCTGGCCGACGAGGACCGGGTGCTGGGCGAGGAGTCGACCACCGAGATCCACGGCGTCAAGCTGCCCAAGGTGCTGCTGCGCATCCGCCCGGGCCGGTCCATGGCCGTGCTGGTGGAGGTGGCGACCCGCAACCGCCTGCTCAAGCAGCGGGGCATCGACAGCGGCCGCGCCTTCATGGAGGCGCTGGAGCAGCGGATCCAGCAGGGACGCGGATGATCATCCTGGTCAGCGGCCTGTCCGGTGCGGGCAAGAGCACGGTGCTGCATGCGCTGGAGGACCTCGGCGTGTTCTGCACCGACAACCTGCCGCCGTCGCTGTTTACCGGCTGGATGCAGGAGATGCAGGGGCGCCTGGCGGCGGCATGCATCGACCTGCGCAGCACGCCCACGCCCGAGGCGCTGGGACAGACGGTGGCCGAGGCCAGGGGCATGGATCCGGACTGCAGGCTGGTGTTCCTCGAGGCCTCCGACGAGGCCCTGATCCGCCGCTATTCGCTGCTGCGCCGGCGGCACCCGTTCGCCCCGGACATGAATCTGTCGCAGGCCATCGCCGCCGAGCGGGAGGCCCTGGGGCCGCTGCGCTCCGAGGCGGACCTGGTGCTCGACAGCAGCAATATGAACCCCTACGAGCTGGCCGAGCTGGTGGAGACATACTGGCGCAAGCACCGCGGCCAGCGGCAGCGCACGATGGTGTGCTCGCTGATCTCCTTCAGCTACCAGCGCGGGCTGCCGCAGGATGCCGACATGGTGGTCGATGCGCGCTTCCTGCCGAACCCGCACTACGAGCCCGAGCTGGCCCATCTGACCGGCTGCGATGCCGAGGTGCGGGCCTTCTTCAACAAATATGACGATGTGGCCGAGACCGAGCGGCGGCTCCAGGACTGGCTGCTGTTCGTCTGGCCGCGCCTGCAGCAGGAGCGCAAGCAGTATTTTACGCTGGCCATCGGCTGCAGCGGCGGGCGCCATCGCTCCGTGTACCTGGTGGAGCATCTCGGCCGCTGGATGCGCCAGCAGGGCGTGGCCGAACCCGTGATCCGGCACAGGGAACTCGGCACGGTATCCCGCCCCGGAGGTTCCTGATGATCGGTATCGTGCTGATCGGACACGAGCGCATCGCCAGCGAGATGCTGGCCGCGCTCGAACACGTGCTGGGACGGCAATCGCTGATCCGGGCCGTGGATGTTGCCGGCGACGATCCGCCGGAGACGCTGCGCCAGCGGCTGGCCGATGATGTGCGCAGCTGCGATGCCGGCTCGGGCGTGCTGGTGCTGGCCGACATGTTCGGCGGCACGCCGTGCAACGTGGCGCTGGCGATGATGCGTCTCGGCGATGTGGAGGTGGTGTCCGGCATGAACCTGCCGGCCCTGATCAAGGCGGCGACGCTGCGCCAGCAGCCCATCGCGGTGGCGGAGCTGGCCGCGCAGGTGGCCGAGGCCGGCCGCCATTACATCCGCGTGGCCACGGCCCTGATGGAAGGCGAGCGGGGCCCGCTGCCGGGCGCGGCGAAATAGCCATGGCCACCCGCACGCTGTACATCCGCAACAAGCTGGGCCTGCATGCCCGGGCCTCCGCCCGCTTCGTGTCGACGGCCAGCCGCTTCGGCTGCGAGATCAAGCTGAGCAAGGGGGACATCGAGGTCAACGGCAAGAGCATCATGGGCATCATGATGCTGGCCGCCGCCAAGGGCTCCGAGTTGACGGTGTCCGCCGAGGGCGAGGATGCCGAGATGGCGCTGGATGCCCTGGAGGATCTGGTGAACGGGCGCTTCGGGGAGGCCGAATGACCAGCATCCCCGTGCGCTCCTCCGTGCGCGGACGCGGCATCGACAGCAGCGCCGGCGTGGTGATCGGCCGCGTGCAGAAGCTGCTCGAGGGACGCAAGCCGATCCCGGAGTATCACCTGACCGAGGATCAGATCAACGTCGAGGTCCGGCGCCTCGAGCTGGCCGTCGAGCAGGCGCTGGCGGACCTGGCGCAGGAACAGGAGCAGCTGGCGAGCATGGGGGCCCAGGATCCGCTGTTGATCCTTGAGGCGCACCGCATGCTGCTGATGGATCCCGAGCTCGTCGGCAAGGCGGCCAGGATGATCCGCGAGGAAAGCATCAACGCCGAGTGGGCCATGCGCCGGCGCATGGATGCCGTGCTGTCGGTGTTCGATGCCATCGACGATGAGTATCTGCGCGGCAAGAAGGTGGATGTGGAGCAGGCCGTCAACCGCGTGATGCGCCATCTGATGGGCGAGTTTCTGGCCGTGGCCGACGGCGTGGATGAGCTGCCGCAGATCCTCGTCGGCGTCGATTTCTCCCCTTCGGACGTGGTGGCGCTGTGGGGCGCCGGGGTGGCCGGCCTGGTGGCCGAGCAGGGCGGCGTCAATGCGCACAACATCATCGTGGCTCGGGGCATCGGCCTGCCCGCCATCGTCGGGGCGTCGGATATCCTGGAGCAGGCCGAGGATGACGACCTGCTGATCCTCGACGGCGAGCAGGGCATATGGATCCTGAACCCGACGCAGGAGGAGCAGGACAAGTACCGGCGTTTCGCCGAGGCCATCTCCATCGTCTATGCCGGGCTGCATGCCTTTGCCGAGAGGCCGTCCGTCAGCATCGACGGCCATCCGATGCGGCTGATGGCCAATATCGAATTCTCCGAGGAGGCCAAGCGGGCCTGCGACATCGGTGCCGAGGGCATCGGCCTGTTCCGCACCGAGTTCATGTTCATGAACGCCAGCCAGCTGCCCGATGAGGAGATGCAGCTGGAGGAATACGCGCGTGTGGTGCAGATGATGGGTGGCCGCCAGGTGACCTTCCGCCTGCTGGATGTCGGCGGCGACAAGCCCGGGCTGTACCGGAACCTTTCCGGCTATCGCTACGATGGCCAGAACCCGGCCATGGGCCTGCGCGGTGTGCGCCTGCTGCTGCAATGGCCGGCGCTGCTGGAAACCCAGCTGCGCGCCATGCTGCGCGCCTCCGAGCACGGCCCCGTGCAGATCATGATCCCGATGGTGTGTTCCACCCTCGAGGTCGAGCAGGTCCGCGACATCTTCGAGCAGTGCCGGCAGCAGGTGGGGGCCGGCAGCGACGTGCTGCTGGGCACGATGATCGAGGTGCCGGCGGCCGTGATGATCGCCGAGCAGCTGGCCGAGGTCGCCGACTTCTTTTCGGTCGGCACCAACGACCTGATCCAGTACACGCTGGCCGTGGACCGCAGCGACGAGCAGGTCGGGCATCTGTACAGCTCGGGGCACCCGGCCGTGCGGCGGCTGCTGGAGCTGACGATGCAGGCCGCGCGCAAGGCCGGCATCCCGGTGTCCGTCTGCGGCGAACTGGCGGCCGATCCGCAATGGACCGAGGCCTTCCTGAACATGGGCATGGATACGCTGTCGATGAGCCTGAACCAGATCCTGCCGATCCGTAAGCACCTGAGCCGCTTGCGTTACCGCCCGTCCGTCTGAGGCAGGCGGAGGGCCGGGGCTTGGAAGCGGCGGCCGCGCGGTTTACCCTTGGCCCGGATCAAGTTGACGAACGGGGGTAAAGACATGCGTCATGACTGGACGATCGATGAAATCGAGGCGCTGTTCGCCCTGCCGTTCAACGATCTGCTGTTCCGCGCCCAGCAGGCGCACCGTGCGCATTTCGATGCCAACGCGGTGCAGCTTTCCACGCTGCTGTCGATCAAGACCGGCGGCTGCCCGGAGGACTGCAAGTACTGTCCGCAGAGCGCGCATTACGGCACCGAGGTGGAGTCCGAGCTGCTGATGAAGAAGGACGAGGTGCTGCGCGCGGCCAAGGCGGCCAAGGAGAACGGGGCGAGCCGCTTCTGCATGGGCGCGGCCTGGCGCGAACCGAAGGGCCGCGCCTTCGAGCTCGTGCTGGACATGGTGCGGGAGGTCAAGGCCATGGGCATGGAGGCGTGCGCCACGCTGGGCATGCTGAGCCCCGAGCAGGCACAGCGGCTGAAGGCGGCGGGGCTCGATTACTACAACCACAACCTCGATTCCGATCCTGAGTTCTATCGGCAGATCATCTCCACCCGCAGCTACGAGGAGCGCCTGGATACCCTGCGCCACGTGCGCTCCGCCGGGCTCAGCGTCTGCTGCGGCGGCATCGTCGGCATGGGCGAGTCGCGCCGGCACCGCGCGGGACTGATCGCGCAGCTGGCGCACATGCAGCCGCATCCGGAGTCGGTGCCGATCAACATGCTGGTCAAGGTCGAGGGCACGCCGCTGGCGGAGCAGCAGGACCTCGATCCCTTCGAGTTCATCCGCACCATCGCGGTGGCGCGCGTGACCATGCCGGCGTCCTACGTGCGCCTGTCGGCCGGCCGTGAGGCGATGAGCGACGAGATGCAGGCGCTGTGCTTCCTGGCCGGCGCCAATTCCATCTTCTACGGCGAGAAGCTGCTGACGACCGGCAATGCCGAGGCCGAGCATGACCGGGCCCTGTTCGCCAGACTGGGGCTTTCCCCGGAACAGGCGCCGACACCCTCCTCCCGTCGCCTGGCCAATGCCTGAGCCGATGGGCCCGACGGGCGTCCTTCACGGCGGGCACAGCCTGCGATAGTTTGCACGACCGATGGCCGCCCGCCGGCCATCGATGAGCGGGGGCGATATGTTTCATGGCGTCATGACAGCACTGGTAACGCCGTTCGGCGCAGGCGGCGCCATCGACGAGGAGGCGCTGCGCGCGCACATCGAGCGCCAGATCGAGGCCGGCGTCGATGCGCTCGTGCCGGCCGGCACCACGGGCGAGGCGGCCACGCTGAACATGGCCGAGCACAAGCGGGTGATCCGTGTGACCGTCGAGCAGGCGCGGGGGCGCGTGCCCGTCATCGCGGGCACCGGCAGCAACAGCACCGATGAATCGATCGAGCTGACGCGGGCGGCCAAGGATCTCGGCGCCGACGCGGCGCTGCTGATCTCCCCGTATTACGTCAAGCCTTCGCAGGAGGGCATCTACCAGCATTACCGGGCGGTGGCCGAGGCGGTGCATCTGCCGCAGATCCTGTACAACGTGCCCGGCCGCACGCAGTCGAACGTGCTGCCGGAGACGGTGGGCCGGCTGTCGCAGATCGCCAACATCGTCGGCATCAAGGATGCCACGGCCGACATGGCCCAGCTGACGCGCACGATGCTGGCCTCAGAGGGCCGGATCGAGTTCTACTCCGGCGACGATGCCACGGTGCTGCCGCTGATGGCGCTCGGTGGCGTGGGCGTGATCTCGGTGGTGTCGAACATCGTGCCTGTCACGATGAGGCGGCTGATCGAGGCGATGCGTGCAGGCGACCTGGATGCGGCGTGTGCCGTGCACCGGCAGCTGCAGCCGTTGACCGATGCGATGTTCGTCGAGAGCAACCCGGTGCCGGTCAAGGGTGCCTGCGCCATGCTCGGCTGGATGGAGGAGGTCCTGCGCCTGCCGCTGGTGCCGATGAGTGCCGCCAGCCGCAACGTGGTGCGCCAGGCGATGCTGGCATTCGAGGCGGAACCGCTTGTCCTTCAGGCCGGAGACTGAATCCTCGGCCGTCGCCCGCCGCCTGAAGGGTCTGATCAGGCGGCTGATCCATTCCTTTGCATATTTCGTGGCCAGCGGCGTGGCGCTGGCCGCCTTCTTCATCGTGCTGATGCTGGCCGAGGCGGCGCTGTACTCGCTGACCGGGCAGCCGGTCTCCGTCTGGGCCCTGGTGTTCGCGGCGCTGGCGGCGGTGCTGTTCTTCTCCCCGCTGGTGCACGGCATGCAGCGCTGGATCGACCGCGTGCTGTTCCCTCGCCACCTGGACACCCTGGCGGCGATCCGCCAGCTCGGGGCAGGCGACCTGGCGGACATGCCCCTGCAGAATATCGAGCGGGCGGTGCTCGAGCGCATCTGTCAGGTCAGCCACCGCCTGTTCGCGGCGCTCGACGAGCGGGAGGTCGGTGGCGGCCGGCTGCACCTGTACCCGAAGGGGGCGCCGACCATCCCGGGCCCGGTCGGCCAGGGACTGGGGGACTACGATATCCGCCTGCCCCTGCCGCGCCGGGCCGGACGCGCCTATCTCTATCTCGGCCCCCGCTCCGACGGCTGGCCGACGGATGCCTCCGAGCTGGAGAGCCTGGCCAGCCTCGCCCGCTTCGCGGCCACCAGCCTGGAACACGCCCGCCTGACCCATCAGCAGGCCGAGGCCGCACGCCTGGATTCGCTGACGCGCGTGGCCAGCCAGCTGCATTCGCACGATCTGAAGAATCGCCTGCACGACCTGGCCTTTCTGGCGCACAACATCGAATCGGGCCGCCTGGACAAGGAGGACATCAGCCAGCTGGTTGCCGCCATCCGCAAGGTGGTGGGCCGCATGCAGACGCTGATGCAGCGCCTGGCCGATCCGCGCGAGAAGATCGCGCCGGTGCTCTCGCCCATCGACATGCCGGCATGGATCAACAGAATCGTGCAGGATCGGCTGTGGCCCGAGGGCATCTCGGTGGGCGTGGAGCTGCCGCCGATGCCGATGATCCAGGCGGATGCTGGCCTGTTGCAGAGCGTGTTCGAGAACATCTTCGACAACGCCGCCCAGGCCATGCAGGGCCGCGGGGAGATCGTGATCTCGGGCGGGGTGCTGCAGCAGCCGGATGCGGCCGATGCCATCGAGATCCGCGTCCGGGATTCCGGCCCCGGCATGAGCGAGGCCTTTATCCGCAGCCGCCTGTTCCGGCTGTTCTCGACCACGCGTCCGAACGGTCTCGGCATCGGCCTGTACCTGAGCCGGCGCATCGTTCAGGCGCATGGGGGAGAGATTGGTGCCGAAAGCGAGGGAGAGGGTAAAGGTTCCACCTTCTTCATCCGCCTGCCGATGTGGCAGGTTGGTGGGCCCGAGCCTTCCCCGGCCATGCAGGAGACGTGATCGCCATGCAGCGCACCGTATTGGTGGTGGATGACAACGACATCAACCGGCTGAACCTGAAGCTGCTGCTCAAGGACAGCTACCAGGTCATCGAGGCCGGCGATCTCGACGTGGCCGAGAACATGCTGAGCCAGCATCGCGTCGATCTGCTGGTGCTGGACCTGGCCCTGCCGCCGGAGCCGGACAACCCGGAGATCGGCATGCGTTATCTGGCGGAGATCCGGGAGGAGAATCCCGACCTGCCGGTGGTGGTGATCACCGGCCACGATGAGCACCGGCTGGCCGTGCGCGCACGCAAGACCGGGGCGCTGGATTTCTTCGGCAAGCCGTTCGATCCGGATGAGGTGCGCGACACCATCGACCGGGCCATGGAGGCCCGCTGGCAGCAGCTGCGCGAGCAGGAGCTGCAGCGCCTGCTCGATGCGCGCATGGGCACGGAGATCCTCGGCGATTCGCCCGCGATGCAGCAGCTGCGCCAGCTGATCGCGCGCGTGGCCCCGACGCCGTCGACGGTGCTGGTGCAGGGGCCGACCGGCAGCGGCAAGGAGCTGGTGGCGCGCAGCCTGCATGCGCAGAGCCCCCGCCAACAGCGCCCGTTCATCGCCATCAATTGCGCCTCCATGGCCGCCGAGCATCTGGAGTCGGAGCTGTTCGGCCATGAGAAGGGGGCGTTCGCCGGTGCGTCGAAACGCAAGCTCGGCTGGTTCGAGCGCGCCGCCGGCGGCACGCTGTTCCTGGACGAGGTGGCCGGCCTGCCGCTGTCGGTGCAGGCCAAGCTGCTCAGGGCCCTGGAACACGGGGAATTCTCGCGCCTGGGTGGCGAGTCGATCCTGCGCTCGGATGTGCGCCTGATCTGTTCCACCAAGGAGAACATCGAGCAATTGGTCGAGGAGGGTTCGTTCCGCGAAGACCTGTACTACCGGATCCACGTCGTCGTCGTCGACGTGCCGCCGCTGGCCGAGCATGCCGAGGACATCCCGGTGCTGGCGCAGCGCATCCTCGAACAGAAGGCCATGGTGTGCGGCAAGCCGATGCAGGGCATCGCCGACGACGTGATGGATGCCATGCAGCGCTATGCCTGGCCCGGCAACGTGCGCGAGCTGGAGAACGTCATCGAACGCGCGGTGGTGCTGGCCGCAGGCCCCATGATCGAACGCCTGCCGTCGCTGGCCAGCCCCCAATCCCAGCTGTCCGATGGCGATCTGTTGGACCAGTGGTTCCAGCAACTGCCCGATACCGGCCTGGATGCCGAGAGGACGGTGGCGGAGTTCGAACGGCGCCTGCTGCTCGAGGCGCTGGAACGCAACCAGGGCGTCAAGGCCAGGGCCGGGCGCTGGCTGGGTTTCGGGGAGCGGGCCAAGGACAAGATGCGCTACCTGTGCGAGAAGTACGGCATCCAGATGGACGATCTGTGATGCGGCGCCTGCTGTTGGCTGCCGTGCTGGTGCTGGGCATGCCCGTGCACGCCCATGCCGCCGATGATCAGGGGCAGGATCACGAGTATCTGTATTACCGCGATCTCACGGTACCGCCGTTCCAGAGCCTGCGCGAGTTCTTCGACCTGCCGAACCATCCGGGCAGCTACGAGATCACGCTGGTATCGGAGGCGCTGGGACCGCTGACGTTCAAGGTCATGCGCGTGCGCGGCGAGCACGAGACCACGCTGCAGCAGTACCGCAGCTATCATATCCATGATCACGAGTTCCACCTGAAATTCGACAACACCGACGGCCAGGCGGACCTGATGGTATCCATCGCCAACTCCAATCCGGCGACCAGTGCCAAGGTGACGGTGATCGTCGTCCAGCTTCCCTGAGCGCCTTGAATCCGTGGGGCGCGGCCCCTATATAGAATCGGACAAGCCCTGCAAGGAGTCCGAGCGATGGATATGAACCGCATGACGCAGAAGGTCCGCGAGGCGCTGGCTTCCGCCCAGACGCTGGCGGCGCGCCTGTCCCACCAGGAGGTGGACGGCGAGCACGTGCTGGCCGAGCTGCTGGCCCAGCAGGACGGCCTGGCGCCGCGCCTGATCGAGCGCGTGGGCGCCTC
>DATLWN010000013.1:0-1796 GCA_035576305.1 Mariprofundaceae bacterium | reverse complement strand
GCCGACGAATCGGCGGGCCTGCTGATCCTGCCGGCCGATGCACCCGTCGGTGCCGAGGTCGGCGAATTCCTCGGCCTCGAGGAAGCGGTGATCGAGGTCTCCATCACGCCGAACCGCGGTGACTGCATGAGCCTGCACGGGATCGCCCGCGACCTGGCTGCCGTCTATGGCCTCGACCATCTTAAGCCGGATTGCTCGGATGTGTCGTCCGACAAGTCGGTGGCGAAGCCGGTCGTGAAGCTGGAGGCGGCGACCGATTGCCCGCTCTACCTGGCCCGCCGCATCGACGGTATCAAGGTCGGCGATTCGCCCGCCTGGATGCAGAGCCGCCTGATTCAGGCCGGCATGCGGCCGGTTAATGGCATCGTCGATGTGCTGAACTACATCATGCTGGACATGGGCCAGCCGATGCACGCCTTTGACGCAGCCACGCTTAACGGCGGCATCACGGTGCGTTCGGCGCATGCCGGCGAGGCGTTCGCGGCCCTCGACGGACGCAAGCTGGAACTGGCGAAAGGAGACCTCGTCATCGCCGATGAGGCGGGTGTGATCGCGCTGGCCGGCATCATGGGTTCCGAACCTTCGGGCGTGACCGGAGCGACCTACTCCATCGTGCTGGAGTCCGCCTTCTTCCGCCCGGCCCGCGTGAGCCTCTCGCGCCGTTCGCACGGCATGGTTTCCGAGGCCTCGATGCGCTTCGAGCGCGGTGTCGATGCCGCGCAGGTAGCCAATGCCATGCAGCGCGCCAGTCGCCTGATCGTCGAGCTGTTCGGCGGAGCGGCCGGCGAGATCGTCGCGGCCGGCTCCGATACGGAGCTGCTGAAACCCCGCAGCTTCAGCTTCGCCGCTTCCCGCATCGACCGTCGCCTCGGCATCGAGATCGACGTGGCCGTGGACACGGTGCTCACGCGCATGGGCTTCGGTCTGAAGCGCGACGGCGGCAAGCTCGCCGTCACCGTACCGAGCCATCGCCACGATGTGGCGCTGCCGGAGGATATCAGCGAGGAGTACGCCCGCGTGGTCGGTTTCGACGCGATCCCCGAGCTGCTGCCGCCGCTGAATATCGCGGCGAAGGTGGAGAAGTCTCCTGCTCTGGATATCGCCGTGCAGGGTGGCGCCAACCAGATCATCAGCTACGCCTTTATCAGTGCGGCCGAGCAGCGGCTGTTCACGGCCGATGACGGTCGCGACGTGGTACTCGCCAACCCGATCTCGGAAGCGATGGCGGTGATGCGCCGCAGCATCTGGCCGGGCATGCTCGCCGCCGCCCGCCACAACCTGAATCGCCAGCAGGACGGCCTGCGCTTCGTCGAGCACGGCCGCACCTACGAAGCGGGTGCCGATGAGGCCCGCGACAGTGTCGCGACCGAACGCAACTGGCTCGGCTGGCTCTTCGCCGGCGAGCTGCAGCAGGACGAGTGGTACGGTGCTGCGAAGTCTGTCGACTTCTTCGATCTCAAGGGTGCCGTGGAGAGCTGGCTCTCCCGCATGGGGCTTGTCGCCCGCTTCGTGGCCGACGACGGCATGCAGGGGCTGCAGGCCGGTCAGAGCGCCCGCATCGTTGCAGGCCGCAGCGAGATCGGCCGCATCGGCCGCGTCACCAAGGATGTCTGCGACTTCTACGGCATCGAGGTGCCGGTGTTTGTTGCCGAGATCGGGCTGGATGGCCTGCCGGCGGCACGGGCGCCGAAGTTCGCCGCACTGCCGGAGTTCCCGGGCAGCTGGCGCGACCTGGTGTTCCTGTTCGACCGCAGCGTGAAGGCCGAGGATATCGTGCAGTCTGCCGTGAAGGCCGG
>DATLWN010000012.1:0-1539 GCA_035576305.1 Mariprofundaceae bacterium | reverse complement strand
CGAAGCGGCCGTTGCGGTGCGGGGTGATGAGCGGTGTAGTCGTCGGCCATTGCCAGCGCGAGGCATCCAGCAGTTTGTGCATGGCCAAGAGATCGCAGTGGTAGGGCGGGCCGCCTTCGGCGCCGGTCTGCATGAACAGGGCAAAGAGCTTGCCGCCCGGTTTCAGGTGCGCATAAAGCCAGTCGGCATAGCGATCGAGCATGGCCGGGGGCAGGGCGCAGAGGCAGGTCTGCTCATAGACGGCATCGAACGGTTCCAGCTGCTGTGCAAAGAGATCGCCGAGGATCAGGGTGGTCTGCAGTCCCTCGTCGGCCAGATGGCGCTCCATGTGCGCAATGGCGGAGGGGGCGATGTCGATGCCGGTGACATCGAAGCCGCGGCGGGCCAACTCCAGCACCTCGTGGCCACGGCCGCAGCCGGGCACGACGATGCGGCAGGGTTTCAGTTCGCCGCGATCCAGCCAGTGATAGAGCGACGGGCTGACGTCGCCGCGGTCCCAGCCTGTTTCACCTTCCTGATAGCGCTTTTCCCATTCGTTCATGGCTTATCCTCTCCTTCACGTTCGCGCTTCTGCCGCTCTTCGAGGCCGCGCATGGCATCGAGTGCCAGCGTCATGGCGAACAGGATACCGCCGGCAGCCAGGCCGTAGACACCCTTGTTGTTGAGCCAGTGGCAGAGCAGCAGCCAGGCGACGATGAGCGGGCCCAGCACGAAGAGCTGACGCCAGTAGCCCTTGCCCTGGTAGAGCTTGCCGAGCAGATGGCCGACAAGCGCCAGCCACAGCTGCCGTTTCTGGTAACCGCGTACGCAGAAGTAGGCGATGAGCGCGAAGACGGCGACATCGAGCAGGGTCACGAGCGACGCTCCGGAGTTTTTGGCGTCGGGACAGGGCAGTAGCCGGCGGCCGATGGCGTGGCCAGGCGCAGTGCGATCCAGATCAGCGGCCAGCTGTGCCAGACGATGTCGAACCAGTCGATGGGGCGCAGCGATTCGCCATTCAGCAGCATGTGCGCCTTCTCGACGAGGTGCGGCTCGGGCCAGAAGGGGGCGAGCCCCATGAGCAGCGCGGCCATGACCAGCATCGACCACGGCGGGCAGTGCAGCCAGCCCAGCATCTCCATCATCTTGTTGCCTGAAGTGTTATCCATCTTGTTATCCTGCCTGCATCCGCCACGCTTCCCAGATCATCAGTGCGCCGAGCAGCACCAGCAGCACTGCGAAGCCCTTTTTCAGTGAGTCGCCCGGCAGCCGCTTCAGCAGCAGGCCGCCGCCGATGCTGCCGACCGCGGCGAGACCTGCGATGCCGGCCGTGAGGGGGGCGTCGATCTTCAGCGACGGGATATAACTGATCGCCGCCACGATGGCGTTGAGGAAGATCAGCACCAGCGAGTGCGATACCGCCAGCTGGAAGCGGTTGATGCCGAGGTAGATCAGCGCCGGCACCAGCAAAAAGCCGCCGCCGACGCCCAGCGCGCCGGTCAGGATGCCGATGACGAGGCCCGTGACGGCGGCCGGGATGAAGCGGAAGACGCTGACCCG
>DATLWN010000011.1:0-11028 GCA_035576305.1 Mariprofundaceae bacterium | reverse complement strand
ACCCTGCGCACCGAGCTGGTCGGTGACGATCTCGAAGGCGGTGCGGTTGTAGTAGTCCAGTCCGCGCACGATGCGTGGATTCAGGCGATACGGCACCTTGAGCGCATCCAGCCCCGCCTTGACGCCATCGAAATGGGTGGTGCATTCGCTGCACAGGTGCGAAATCATCTCCGGCGCATCGGCGAGCTCGGCCTGGCAGGACTCGACCTTGCAGTCGAGCACGCGCATCGGGTTCTTCGTGATGCGCTCGCGGCAGGTCCCGCACAGCCTGTCGGCGCGGGCCTCCAGATAGGCCACCAGCCGCTCGCGGTAGGCCGGCCGGCAGACCGGGCAGCCCAGCGAATTGATCTCGATGCTGAGTTCCGACAGGCCGATCTCGACGAGGAAATCGTGCGCCATGGCCAGGATCTCCACATCCTCGAGCGGCCCCGGGGCACCGAACAGCTCCACGCCGATCTGCTGGAACTGGCGCAGCCGCCCCTTCTGCGGCCGCTCGCGCCTAAACATCGGCCCGATGTAGAACCAGCGCTGCATGCCGGCCCGGGTCAGGCCGGCCTGCAGGTAGGCGCGCACCGCGCCTGCCGTGCCCTCCGGGCGCAGGCAGATGGGGTCCCCGCCCTGGTCCGTGAAGCAGTACATCTCCTTGGACACGATATCGGTGGCCTCGCCGATCGAGCGCACGAACAGCTCGGTCGACTCCAGCACGGGAAGACGCACCTCCCCAAAACCGTAGCGCGCGAACAACCCGCGTGCCGCCCGCTCCACACGCCGCCAGCGGCGGACGTCGTCGGGCAGTCCGTCGTGGATGCCGCGGATGCTCTGCAGCTTCACCGCCCCGCTCACAGCGATCCCCCCGCCGGAGCCCCGCACCTGCGCTCCCTGGCCATGGCTTTCAGGAAGACTGCCGTTCGCGGATGATGGCCGCGCGGCGCTCGACCTCTTCGACCAGCCGCTCGACCAGGTCGCCCGAGCGCATCTTCTCGCCGCTCTTCTCGCCGTCGCGGTACAGCATGTGCACCGGGTAGCCGCCGGTGAGGCCGATATCGGCCTCGCGTGCCTCGCCCGGGCCGTTGACCACGCAGCCGATCACCGCCACGTCCACGCTCTCGTGGATGTGCGCCAGGCGCTCCTCCAGGAGATTGACGGTGCGGATGACGTCGAATTTCTGCCGCGCGCAGGACGGGCAGGCGATCAGGTTGACGCCGCGATGCCGCAGGCCCAGGGCCTTCAGGATCTCGAAGCCGACGCGCACCTCCTCCTCCGGCTCGGCGGCGAGCGATACGCGGATGGTGTCGCCGATGCCCTCGGCCAGGAGCAGGCCGAGGCCGATGGACGACTTGATGGTGCCGCCGAAACGGCTGCCCGATTCGGTGATGCCGAGATGCAGCGGGTAGTCGACCAGTGCCGCCAGCTTGCGGTAGGCCGCCACCGTCATCGGGATGTTGCTGGCCTTCAGCGAGATCTTGATATCCCGGAAATCCATATCCTCCAGGATGTGCACGTGCGACAGCGCCGATTCGACCATGGCATCGGCGCAGGGCTCGCCGTATTTGTCCTCGATCTCCTTCTCCAGCGACCCGGCGTTGACGCCGATGCGGATGGAGATGCCGCGTTCCTTGGCCGCCTTGACCACCCGCTCCACGCGCTCACGGCCGCCGATGTTGCCGGGGTTCAGGCGCAGGCCGTGCACGCCGGCCTCGAGTGCCGCCAGCGCCATCTTATAGCTGAAATGGATGTCGGCGATGATCGGCACCTGCGTCTGGGCCAGGATCTCCGGCATGGCCGCCGCCGATTCCGGATCGGGCACCGACACGCGCACGATATCCGCACCGGCCTGCTCCAGGCGGTGGATCTGCGCCACCGTGGCATCGATGTCCGTGGTCGGCGTGTTGGTCATCGACTGCACGGCGATCGGCGCCTCGCCACCGACCGTCACGTCCCCGACGCGTACGGCCCGGGACTTGCGCCGCGCTGCCACGATATGATCGCGCATCACTGGCCCGCCGGGGTGGTGTCGCCCGCCTTCGGGGCAGTCTCGGATGCGGCCTCGCGCAGGATGCGCAGCCGGTCCTGCAGCTGCTTGGCCCGCTGCAGCGATTCCACATACTCGGGCGTGTCCGGCATCAGCTCGGCCGCCTTGCTCCATTGCTTGACCGCATCGTCGATGTTCTCCTTGCGGAAGGACACGCGACCCCGCTGGAATGCCGCCGCCGCCTCGTCCGCGATCTGGGCCTGGATCTTCTCCAGCAGGGCCGCCGCCCCGGCACCGCCCTCGCGCCGATAGACCAGTGCCAGGCGCCTGGCCTCCAGCCAGTTCTTCTGGGCCATCTGCTTGCGGATATCCTCGATATCCACCGAGTTCGGCTCCGGCTGGCGCACCATCGGCCCCGTCGGCGCCTTCGGCCGCCGCGCCGACATGGCCTTCTCGGACGGGATCTGCATCCCCTTCGGCATCTGCTTGCGGATCTGGGCCATCAGCTGCTTGCCCTGCTCCGAATCCGGCTCGAAGCGCAGGTAGGATTCGATCTCGACATAGGCCAGATCCGGCATATCCCTGCGCAGATAGCCCTTGGCCTGCGAATAGGTGTCGGCGGCCCGGTCGTCGAGCAGGCCCGCGTAATTCTCGCGCTCATGCCGGAAGGCCGGATCGTTGGCATCCACCCCCTTGGGTGGCTCGTGGGCGCTCTGCCACGACAGGATCGCCGCATCCTCGTGGCGGCGCTGTTCGAGCAAGGCATCCATGCGCACCTGCCGCATCCTCAGCGCCATCTCGTCCTTCTTGCCCACAAGATCGGCAGGGCTGGTGGAGAAACCTGCCGCCTGGTCGTACAGGCCCATGGCCGCGGACCAATCCTTGTTTTTTTCCGCTGCCGCCGCCTTGGCCGTATAGTACTTGAGCAGCCGCAGGCGGGCCGGCTCGATCTTGTTCCGAAGCAGCGCCTGCGCCTGCTTGTAATCGGGGCGGTTCTTGTCCATGGACAGCACCTCGGAGCGGGCCTCCATGACCCGGCCGCGGTCAAAGTCGCTCTTGGCCGCCTCATAGCTGTGCATGAATCCGAACGTATCGGTCAGATCATATATGCTCAGATTGGCACAGCCGGGCAGCGCCGCCGATACCGCAAGGGCAGCAGCCGCCATCCGCATCATACGCAACTGATTGCTAAACATCCTTCACATCACCCACAAGCACCCGCACTTCCGACGGGAGCGTCAAATCAAAGGCCAGGGCCACCGCATGCGCGATATTTCGCTGCAGCTCGGCATCGACGACGCGCACTATGCCACATTCCACCTGTTTGCTCACACCCTTGATCTCCTTGCTGCCGAGGCTGTCGAAGGCGAAGCCCGGCCCGAGGCGCCCGAACGTCGAGCGCGACATCACGACCTGGCCGCCGCCGCCCAGGCCGCCCATGCGGGAGGCCACGTTGACGGTATCGCCGATCACCGTGTATTCGAGGCGCTCGGCCGCGCCGATGTTGCCGATGATCGCCTCGCCCTGGTTCAGGCCGATGCGGAACGAGATCGGCTCGCCGTTCTCCCTGAGCACGCCCAGCTTGCTGCAGGCCATGGACATCGCCAGGCCGGCCATGGCCGCATGCCTGACGTGGTCGAGGTCCTCGTTGGGATGGTTGAACACGGCCATCACCGCATCACCGATGTACTTGTCGACATGGCCGCCATAGTAGTCGATCACCCGGTGGAACACCTCGAAATGCTTGTTGAGCACATCGACGATCTGTTCGGTTTCCGTCGACTCGGAAAACGAGGTGAAGCCGACCATGTCGGCGAACAATACCGTCAGGTGATGGCGGCGGCTCTCCGGCAGGGTCCCGCCCCCGCCTTCAAAGACGTCCGAAACGAGCTTGGGATTGAGGTAGCGCCCGAACACGTCGCGGATCTCCTCCTTGTGCGCCAGCTCGTCCACCATGGCGTTGAACTGGATCACGGCATCGGAGATCTCATCGTTCCCCTGCACCGGCAGGCGCACGGCATAATCGCCGTACGCGACATGCTGGGCGGCCTCGGCCAGCATCTCCAGCGGGCGGCTCATGCGGCCGGCAAGCCAGTAGACCAGCACGGAGGAAAACACCACGACCAGCACGGATGCCAGTCCGATCTGCTCCATGATCTTGGCCGCGATCTTCTTCCACGCCTCCTCGGAAAAGCGGACGCCGACGCTGCCGACCACGGTGCCCGCGTACCTGACCTGCGTGACGTACCACAGGCGCCCGCTGGGCAGGCGCTGCGCGTGCACGTTGCCGGTGACCGATTCCAGCATCTTGTCGGATTCGGGATCGACCTCGCCGAAATGCTGCTGATCGCCGTTGGCATAGACGATGTGCGCGCCCAGCACCGAGGGCACCTTCTTCAGGAAGCTCTGCACGATCACATCCACCTCGGCCGTGCTGCCGGCCAGCATGGGGATCTTCAGCTCATCGCCAAGCCGGTCGACCAGCACCTCCGCCTGCGCCGCCTGGCTGTCCAGCCAGGCATTGCGCTCCATGTCCATGATCACCAGAAACAGCGCCAGAATGGCCAGCGCGATCGCGAAACCCACCAGCATGGTCCAGCGCCAGCGGATGGGAAAACGGGGAGGCAGCTCCTCCACGGCCGGCGCCACCCGCGTGAACGTCTCTTGATCCGCCAGATTCGACATGCGGGGAGTCTACCCTAAAGACGTGGGGCAGCAACGATGAAGCCATTTCCGGCCTGGGCGTTTCCGGCAAGCGAAAGGGCTTGTCTTCGCGCACAAAGGCTGGAAAATCGTTCCCGGCGCGGACGGCGTCCGCGCAGATCCCCCCTGGAGGACGCATGACCCTGTCCGCAAAGCAGCGCCAGGCGCTGAAAACCGCCGCACACCACCTGAAACCGGTGATCCGGATCGGCCAGAAGGGCATCACCGAGTCGCTGATCCGGGAAACGGACGCGGCCCTGAACGCCCACGAGCTGATCAAGGTCCAGATCCAGGACGACGACCGCGCCGCCCGCCGCCAGGGCGCCCTTGATCTGGCCGGGGCCACCGCCTCGACGCTGGTGCACCAGATCGGCAAGACGTTCATCCTCTACCGCCAGAACCCGAAGGGCTGAGCCGTGAGTGCGCGCGCCGAGCATCTCCGCAGCATCCTCACCCAGGCCCTGCAGCCAACGGATGTGAGCATCGAGGACGAATCGTGGAAGCATGCGGGGCATCAGGGCGCGCGCGAAAGCGGCGGCGGGCACTTCTCGGTCACCATCGTGGCCGAATGCTTCCGTGGCCGTTCGCGCATCGAACGCCAGCGCATGGTGATGCAGGCCCTGTCGGCCGAGTTCGGCCCCACGATCCACGCCCTGAGCATCCGTGCCATGGCCCCGGAAGAGCGGGCTTCCTGAAGGTGCGGATGCCCCGGCACCCGTTTTATGCTATCACTCGTGAGGCGTCCGACGGCGCCGGGCAGGAGTGAGCATGATGACGAAGCCGAAACACATCCTTCGGCAGATGCTGGACATGGACGTCGCCGAGATCGGCGACCTCCCCTCCATCAAGCGGCATGCCGCCAACGGCCTGCGTTTCTGGTACCGCGTCATCGGCCGCTTCGTCGAGGACAAATGCATCCAGCGGGCCTCGGCGCTCGCGTACGCCTCGCTGCTGGCCATCGTGCCGCTGGTCGCCCTGGGCTTCTCCATCTTCACCAGCTTCCAGGCCTTCAACGAGGTGGCCTCGCACGTGCGGGACGTATTGCTGCAATACCTGCTACCGACCAGCCAGAAGGAGGTGCAGGCCTATCTGGGGCAGATCAGCAGCAAGGCCACGGCCCTGTCGATCTTCGGCATCATCGGCCTGCTGTTCACGGCCACCGCCCTGCTGAACACCGTCGAGGAGGCCTTCAACGACATCTGGCGCATCTCCCGCACCCGCCCCTGGCTGTCGAAGTTCATGACCTTCTGGGCCACCCTGACCCTGGCGCCGGTGCTGCTCGGCGCCTCGATCACCATCACCTCGTACTTCACGGCCCTGCCGATCATCCGCGACGTGGCGCACGGCGCCAGCGTACTCAGCGAGATCCCGTTTCTGGTGCCGTGGCTGATGTCCTCGCTGGCCCTGGCCTTCCTGTACATGCTGCTGCCGAACACGTCGGTGCCGTTCCGCTTCGCCATCGTCGGCGGCCTGATCGCCGGCGCCCTGTTCGAGCTGACCAAGATCGGTTTCGCCTTCTACGTCACGAAGCTGGCCCATTACGAGCTGCTGTACGGGGCGCTCGGCACCCTCCCCGTCTTCCTGATCTGGCTGTATCTGGTGTGGGTGGTGGTGCTGTTCGGCGCCGAAACGGCATTCGGCCTGCAGCATCCCGAACAGTCGAAAAAGGAGAACGTGGCCTTCCTGAAACCCGGCATGCAGCAGTTCTTCTCCCACCTGATCCTGCTGCGCGGTGCTGAAGCGCTGTCCCAGGGCAGGCATCTGACCACCGCCGAGCTTATCCGGGAAACGGATGTCCCGGACAACATCCTGCAGGAATGGCTGGACCACCTGGCCGCCCAGGGCCTGCTGCGCCGCACCTCGGACGATCTCGCCTCCGACGCCTGGGTCCTCGGCCAGGATGCCGATCGCCTGACCCTGTCCCGCATTTACCACGCGCTGAACAAGATCCCGATGCATATCCCGCCGGACTGGCAGGACACGATGATTGGCCGTACGCTGTCGGGCCTGTATTTCCGCATGGATCGCGAGGAGCAGGAATGGCTCGGCGGCGTCAGCCTGCGCGACCTGATGGAAAAGGAGAGCCAGTCCCAGGAGTCGACCGAATCCGGCCATGACTGACACTGCACAGCTGATCATCGCCGCATCCGAACACGATGCGGACATGCTCTATGCCAGCGGCCTGTTCGTGCCGGACCCGTTCGTCGCCGTCGGCATCCGGGGCGCCTGGCACGGCCTGCTGTCGCCGCTGGAGGTGGACCGGGCGAAAAAGCAATCGCGGCTGGACCACGTGCATCTGGACATCCCATGGCGGGAGAAGGCACATGAACGCGGCTGGGAGCCCACGCTGGCCGGCGCCGCCGCCGCCTTCCTGGCGGAACGCGGCATCCGTCGCCTGCAGGTGCCCGGATCCTTCCCGCTGCAGTACGCCGATCAGCTGCGCGCCTGGGGCTTCGAGCTGGCACCGGCGACGGGCTCGCTTTTCCCTGAGCGCGCCGTCAAAAGCGAGAACGAGGTCCGGCACCTGGCCCGTGCCGAGCGCCTGACCAAGCAGGCCATGCGGGAGGCCGAGCGCTTCCTCGCCGCCTGTACCATCGATGCGAACGGCTTTCTGGCGCACCCGCAGGCCGGGCCCCGCATCAAATCGGCGCATGTGCGCCAGGCGATCGAGACCTGGCTGGTGGCCCACGGCGCCATGCCGGCGCACACGATCGTCGCCTGCGGCCGGGAGGGTGCCGACCCGCACAACGTCGGCCACGGGCATATCCGGGCCGGGCGGCCGATCATCGTCGACATCTTCCCGCGCGTCACGGCCAGCGGCTACTGGGGCGACATGACGCGCACCTACGTCAAGGGCAGGGCCCCCGCCGAGGTGAAGCGCCTGTACGACACCGTCCGGGCCGGCCAGCGCATCGGCCTGGAGGCGGTGATGGCCGGGGCCCACGGCGCCGACATCCATCGGAAGATCACGTCGTTCTTCGAGCAGCAGGGGTATGCCACCGGCATGCGCCGGGGACGGCAGGTCGGTTTCTTCCACGGCACCGGCCACGGCGTCGGCCTGGAGATCCACGAGCCCCCGCGCATCTCCTCGCGCGACGATACGCTGGTCGCGGGGCAGGTGGTCACGGTCGAACCGGGGCTGTATTACCCTGAGCTGGGCGGCGTGCGCCTGGAGGACATGGTGGTCGTACGCGAGGGCGGATGCCAGAACCTGACGCGTCATCCCTGCCGGCTGGAGATTGATTAGTGCAATAAATTCACTATCCGCATGAATGGACGCATGTAAATTCTTGGAATGCATGCTATAATGCGGCCGGGTGAGGAAAAGGAGAGAATGTGAGCGCCGATACCGATTTTCTTGACCTTTCGGGTGTCCGGATGCCGAAAGACCAGGCGGCCTTGCTCAATGCCAAGACGTTCCCCCTGCTGGAGGGGCTGTCGGCGGTCAGCATGCGCATCCTGCAGCAATCGGCCAAGGTCATGCACGTCTCCAAGGGTGTGGAGATGCTGCACGAGGGCGATACCCCGCACGATCTCTACTTCATCGAGACGGGGAAACTGGCGATCGGCAAGCAGGTCGGCACCCAGCTTCGGGTCATCGCCCAGCTCGGCCCCGGCAATATCTACGGCGAGTTCGGCGTGCTGCGCAAGAAGGCGCGTTATGCATCGGTCTATACCGTCGAGCCGAGCCGCGTCATCCGCGTGGAGATCTCGGCCATCCAGCAGGTGCTGGATGCCGACGCGTCGTTCAGGGAGCGCCTGACCAAGCTGCTGACCCAGCGCATGCTCGACAGCTTCTTCTTCAGCCACCCGGTGTTCACCGGCATGCCGCTCGAGACCCGCAACGCCCTGTCCCGCGCCCTGGACATCCGCTTCTGCCCGCGGGGCTCGCGCATCTTCTCGCAGGGAGACGCGCCATCCTGCGTGTTCCTGATCCTGTCCGGCGAGGTCGAGGTGCGCTACCTGAACAAGGCCGGCGCCGAGGTGCTGCTCGAAATCCGCCGCGACAACGACCTGCTCGGCGAGGTGGCCACCAAGAACGGCACGGAGCTGGCCTATTCGGCCATTGCCGCCAGCGATGTCGACCTGCTGGAACTGAACAAGAAAACGATGCAGATCCTGCGCGACCACCACCCGGCGGCCACCAACCAGCTCGAGAGCTATATCGACAAGCGCACGACCCAGACGGTCAAGCGCCTGAAGGAGAACCTTATCTAGCTGCGGAAACCGCGCAGGCCGCCCACGCGCCACAGCACCACGGCACCCGGCAGCGAGGCGAGGCTCAGCACCACCAGCCACAGCACCGACATCGCCGCCGCCGCCGAGGCGTCGGCGCCGAAATACACGGCGAAGCCGACATAGCCGGCCTCGCGCACGCCCAGGCCGTTCAGCGAGATCGGCACGAAGGCCATCAGGCCGACCAGCCCCACCATCACCGCGAACGCCGGCCAGCTCATGTGCAGGCCCACGGCCATGCCCAGAAACACGTGCGCCTGCACGATCAGCAGCTGGAAGACGAACGAAACCGGCAGGCTCTGCCACCAGCGCACGTTCAGCCGCCGGTCCCCGATGGGCAGGCTGCGGATGGCGGCGAAGCGCGCCGGGATGCGGTCGTGCAGGCGCGGATACAGCGCCAGGCCGATCCACATGGCCGCCACGCCGCCGAGCCAGCCCAGCCACCACACCGCCGGCCAGTGGAAGGCCAGCATGGCCAGGCTGACCAGCAGGGACAGCGCATACAGGCCGTTGATCCGGTCCAGCAGCACGCTGGCGGTGGCCTGCCAGCCGGCACCCGTGCGCCCCTCGCCCTTGGCCAGCAGGATGCCGCGCAGCACGTCGCCGCCGATGGTCGACGGCAGGAACAGGCTGGCGAACATGCCGAGGAAATACAGATTGATCTTGCGCGATACCGAGACCGTCAGCCCCACGCCCTCGGCCATCCAGGCCCAGCGGATGCCGCACAGCACATAGCCGACGACCAGGCAGCCCCATGCCAGGAACAGCCAGCGGGGATCGACGGAGCGCACCTTCTGCCACAGCGCATGCAGGTCGACGTAATACAGCACCGCCGCCAGCAGCAGCACCGTGATGCCCAGCTTGATCGCCACCATCATCGCCTTGCGGTTCAAGATCGCCGTTCCCCTTGTGCCCATGTCCGCGGATGCATCCGCAGCCTGAAAGGATTAGATTATCCGCGAGCGCATGCTTAATCCTCACCGACAAGGCGATTGATGACACCCTCCCCGGATCTGCGCAGCCCAATCTATCCGCTTCTGCTCCTGCTGTCTTGGGCGCTGCTGACGCTGCCCACCCTCGGCCTGGCCCCGCTGTTCGACTACGACGAGACCGTCTATGCGCAGACGGCGCTGGACATGATGCACCACGGCCAGTGGATCGTGCCGACGGCCAACGGCATGCAGTTCTTCGAGAAGCCGCCGTTCACCTACTACCTGATGGACCTGTCGTTCAAGCTGTTCGGCGACAACGCCTTCGCCGCCCGACTGCCGTCCGCGGTCTTCACGCTGCTGACCGCCTGGGTGCTGCTCGCCGCAGGCCAACGCCTGAAGGACCGCCGCTTCGGCCTGATGGCCGCGGGCATCTTCCTGAGCATGCTGGAGGTGGGGCTGCTGGCGCACGCCGCCATCCTCGATGCGGTGCTGAACCTCTTCATCGCCGCCGCCCTCGTCAGCTATGCGTTGTGGATCAAGGAAGGCAACCCGCGCCTGGCCTATGCGATGGCCGCCGCCATGGGGGCGGCGGTCAGCATCAAGGGGCCGGTGGGGGCGGTGGTGCCGCTCCTGGTCATCGGCATCGACCGCCTGTGGGCCGGCGATGTGCGCGGCTGTGTGGCCCGCTTCCCGTGGCTCGCGGGCCTCGGCCTGTTCCTGCTCACCGCCACGCCCTGGTACCTGCTGATCCTGATCAAGAACGGCCCGGGCTTCCTGTACGACTTCATCGTGGTGCAGAACATCGGCCGCGCCCTGCACCCGATGCAGGGCCACGGCGGCGGCTGGTATTACTACCTGGTGGTGTTCCTGGTCTCGTGCCTGCCGTGGATCGGCTGGCTGCCGGCCTACTTCCGCCGCGCCTTCGAGGCCAATGGCACAGGCCACGAAACGGACCGCTCGCTGCTGAGATTATCCGTCGTCTGGGTGCTGGCGGTGATCGTGCTGTTCAGCTTCGCGCAGACCAAGCTGCCGCACTACATCTCCTGCGTGTATCCCGGCCTGGCGCTGGGCCTGGCGGCCCTGTTGCACGCAACCATCGAACCGTCCCGGAAACTGATCCAGGGGCTCAGCCTGGCGGTGGTCCTGCCCGTGGCCCTCGCGGTCACCGCCCTGCCGTGGATCTAC
>DATLWN010000010.1:0-3918 GCA_035576305.1 Mariprofundaceae bacterium | reverse complement strand
ACCGTGTGGCACGGCGACCCGCCAGGTGCTTGGCATTTTCCCCTCAGAATCCGGCGGCATGCAGACCGACGATGGCCATTTGCGTGCCGATGACGGCAAGGATCAGGCCCATCAGCCGGGTCACGACGTTGATGCCGTTCTTGCCGATCAGGCCGACCAGGCGCTGGCCGGCGACGAAGAATCCGTAGGTGATCAGGCAAAGCACGGCGAACGTCGCGATGGTGATGACGATCTGTGTCGTGTTGCCGGTCGCCGAAAAGTTCATCGCCGTGGCCAGCGTGCCCGGCCCGGCCAGGATCGGCATGGCCAGCGGCGATACCGCCACGCTGAGCGCGGCATCATCGCTTTGCACGGCATCGTCAGCGGGATGGTGTATGCGGGAGGGGGAACCGTGCAGCATCTGGAATCCGACCAGAATCACCAGGGCGCCGCCGGCGATGCGGAATGCCGGCAGCGTGATGCCGAACAGCTCGAACAGCAGCCGTCCGAACAGGCAGAAGAGCAGCACGATCAGAAAGGCGATCAGCAGCGACTTGCAGGCAACCTGCCGTTTGACGGCAGGGCCATCGCCGTCGGTCAGGCCGATGAACACCGGCGTGTTGGCCACGGGGTTCATGATGGCAAAGAAGGCCAGAAACACCGTGATCGTATGGTTCACCAGTCCGCTCATCGCTCGTCTCCCGCGCCGTCCCACCATAGCCAGCGCACATCCCGGCGTCAAAACACCGGGAATCCTGCCGTTTGCGGGCATATGCGTTAGATTGGCGCCATGACGATGCACCTGCGCAAGGGAGATATCCGCGATCTGGCGCTGGCGCACGGCTTCGAGCTGTGCCATTTCACGCGCCCGGCCATCGACCCCGTGCATGCGAGAGCGCTGGATGCCTGGGTTGCGGCCGGCATGCACGGGGACATGGGCTATATGGCCGAGCCGCTGCGTACGGCGCGGCGGAAGGCGCCCGAGGGCATGCTGCAGGGCGTGCGCACGGTGATCTGTGTCGGCATGCGTCATACGCCGCCACCGTACACCCTGGATCAGGCGGGGCGGGTGCCGGAGCGCGGCGTCATCGCCGCCTATGCCCATGGCCACGATTACCACGATGTCATGAAACGGCGCCTGAAGGCGTTGGCCCGGGAGCTGGACGAACGGCTCGGGGTGCACGCGCAGCGCGTCTATGTCGATACCGCGCCGGTGCTGGAGCACGCGCTGGCGGAAGGCGGAGGCCTGGGCTGGCAGGGCAAGCACACGCTGACGATCCATCGCCGGCTCGGATCGTGGCTGATGCTGGGCGAGATCTTCACCACGCTCGAGATCGAGCCGGATGCGCCGGCCTCGCATCATTGCGGCAGCTGCACCGCCTGCATCGACGTCTGTCCGACGCGGGCGATCGTCGCGCCATTCGTCGTCGATGCGCGCCGCTGCATCTCCTACCTGACCATCGAGTTCCGGGGCTTCATCCCGCGGGCATTGAGGCCGCTGATGGGCAACCGCATCTTCGGCTGTGACGACTGCCAGGCCGTCTGCCCTTGGAACCGGCATGCGCACGCGCCGGCGCCCGACCTGCTGGCACCCCGGCGGGAGAACAGCCTGCCCGACCTGCGGGAGCTGCTGGCGCTGGATGAACAGGGCTTCAGATCGCGCTTCCGCGCCTCGCCGGTGCGGCGAACGGGTAGGGCGGGACTGCTGCGCAACGTGGCCGTGGCCATGGGCAACAGCGGCGAGGCCGGTTTCCTGCCGGATCTGTCGCGGGCCATGGCGGATGACGAGCCGCTGGTGCGGGGGCATGCCGCGTGGGCGGTGGTCCGGGTTTGCCCACAGCAGCGCCGGGGCGAAATCGGCGAGCGCTTGGGCTACCATGCCGCGCGGGAGCCGCATGCCGGGGTCCGGCAGGAGCTGGATGCGGCCATCAAGTATATGGAAGCTGTCGAGGAGCCGATATGAACATGCCCAAAGCCTTTATCTTCGATCTCGATGGCACGCTGGTCGATGCCTTGCCGGACATCCGAGCCAATGCCAACCGTGCCCTGAAGGCCCTCGGCTATGCCTTCGAACTGAGCCTGGATGACACCCGGCCGCATGTGGGCGGCGGGGCGCAGAAGCTGGCCGCCAGCATCCTCGGCAAGGCCATGGATGATCCGGACACCATGGCGCTATACCACGCCTTTGCCGATATCTATGAGAAGCATCCCGCCGATTTCGGCCGGCCCTTTCCGGGCGTCATCGAGACCCTGCAGGCGCTGAAGGAGCGGGGCATTCCGATGTCCTGCGTCACCGCCAAGCCGGCCAAGGCGCGCGTGCAGGTGCTCGACCGCCTGGGCATCACGCCATATCTGGTCACGGCGCTGTCCCCGGAGGATGGCTTCGCCAAGAAGCCGGCCCCGGACATGCTTTACGAATGCTGCCGCCGCATGGGGGTGGATACCGCCGACACCGTGATGGTCGGCGACACCGCATACGATATCGAGGCCGGCTTCAATGCCGGCTGCATGCATGTGGCCTATTGCGAACACGGCTATCAGCCGTTGCCGCCCGAGTTCGAGGGGCAGGTCGTGCGCCTGGCCCGTTTCGACGAGTTGCTGCGGCTTCTGCCATGAACGTCCGCCTTGCGGGCATCTACGGCATCCTGCCCGCCGACCTGGAGCAGGACGACCTGCTGGCGCGGGCCGAAGCGGCCCTGAAGGGTGGGGTCCGCATCCTGCAATACCGCGACAAGGGACAGGGGTACAAGCGTGGTGCGCAACGCGCCCGGGCCATGCGCGCGCTGACCCGCCGTTACGGGGCCCTGTTCATTGTCAATGACTCGTTGCAGCTGGCGCTCGACAGCGAGGCGGACGGTGTGCATCTGGGCCGGGCCGATATGCCGCATCTGACCCGGCTGAGGGCGGATATCGGCGACGGCATGATCGTCGGCGTTTCCTGCCAGGGGGATGCCGCCTTCGCGCTGCACGCCCTGGAGCACGGGGCGGATTACGTGTCCTTCGGCGCCATCTTCCCGACCGCCTCCAAATCCGATGCCGTCGTGATCGGCCTGCCGCGCCTGGCCAAGGCACGCCAGATGTTCCCGGGGCGGAACATCGTCGCCATCGGCGGCATCACGCGGGAGCATCTCATCCAGGTTCGTCAGGCCGGGGCGGACGCTGCCGCCGTCATTGCCGATCTGTTCGAGCCGGCGACGGGCATCGAGGAAAGGGCGAGGCGCATGGTGCATGCATGGGAGCAGGCGGCATGAGCGGGCCCGCGGTCTGTCTGGCCGTCGGCGGCTCGGATTCCTGCGGCGGGGCCGGCATCCAGGCCGACCTGGCCGTGTTCGCCCGCATCGGTGTCGCCGGCTGTTCGGCGACCACGGCGCTGACCGCGCAGAACCCGGAGCGCATCCTGCGCATCGAGCCATCGCCGCCCGCCCAGTTCGGGGCGGAGTTGCAGGCCATCCTTTCCTATTACACGGTGGCGGCGGTGAAGACGGGCATGCTTGTCGATGCCGGGCATATCGGGGTGCTGGCGGAGGCGATGGCGCATCACCGCGTCTCGTGCCCACTGGTGGTCGACCCCGTCATGGTTTCCACATCCGGCACCACCTTGCTGGATCCTGCCGGCGTGGCGGCACTGCAAAGCGTGTTGTTCCCGCAGGCCAGCCTGATCACGCCGAACCTGCCGGAGGCGGAAAGCCTTCTCGGCTCCCCCATCGACGATCCGGTGGAGGCCGCCGCGGAGCTCGTGCGCCGGTTCCGGCGTCCCGTGCTGCTCAAGGGAGGACACGGCAGGGGCGACGCCCTGGTCGATGTGTTATGCATGGCCGATGGTGATGTGCATCTTTTCGAGCATCCGCGCCTAAACTGGGGCAGGGATCAGGCCCACGGCAGCGGTTGCCGCCTGGCTGCGGCCATCGCGGCCTACCTGGCCCTGCAGGCGACTGTCGA
>DATLWN010000009.1:0-5745 GCA_035576305.1 Mariprofundaceae bacterium | reverse complement strand
CACGATCAGGCCGGTGGCGACCCACGGCGCCATGCCGGTTTCGGGCGTCGCCGGACGATTGGCCAGCGCCCCGGCATCCGCCCCGCGCACCACGAGCGGCCAGAAACGCGCTTCGGCATACAGGGCCAGGCGGCGGGCAATGCCGTGGGATGGCCCGACGCGCAGCCGCCACCATGCCGCCGCAGCCACCACCACGGGCAGCAGGTTGAGCCAGACCGGCGCCCTCCAGTTGAACTGCTCGACGGCCAGCGAGACCCACTGCGTCAGGGCATCCATTACGGCATCGCCGCCAGGCTTCGGCCCCGCACAAACGCGATGCCCAGCATCAGCAGGCCGGCGGTCACGAACGCCGGGTACAGCTCGACGGACTCGAAATAGGACGTGTGTTTGTCCTGCACCCTTTCCAGGCGGTTGATCTCGTCGGCCACGCGCGTCAGGGCGGTCGAATCCGTGGCCCGGAAGTACTTGCCGCCGGTGAGGTCGGAGATTTGCTTCAATCCGGGCTCATCAAGCCCCGTGGCGGAGTCGCCGCTGCTCGATCCCACCCCGACGGTATAGATGCGGATGCCGAGAGCCCGGGCGATCTCCGCCGCATGCATGGGTGTCATCGTGCCGGTGTTGTTGCGTCCGTCGGTCAGCAGGATGATGACCTGCCCGCCGCCGGCCTTGCGCGTATCCGCGGCATGCTTCAGATGCTTGACGGCCAGGGCGATGCCGTCGCCGACCGCCGTGCGGTCGCCCACCAGCCCGACCTCGGTCTTGTCCAGCAGCTTTCTTACCAGGGCATGGTCGTAGGTCAACGGCGTCTGCACATAGGCCTGTTCCCCGAACACCACCAGGCCGATGCGGTCGGTGGCCCGCTCCTCGACGAACGGCGTCAGCACCTGCTTGACGGCCTGCAGACGGCTGATATCCCCCCCGGGACCCGAATAATCGTTGATGACCATGCTGCCGGACAGATCCACCAGCAGCATGATGTCCCGGCCGTAGCGGCTGACGGAGATCTCCCCGTTGACCCATTGCGGTTCGGCCAGGGCGATGCACCACAGCAGCCACGCCAGGCCCATGAGCACCATCAGCAACCTCGGGCTCGCCGCCCTGTTCGCGGCAAAGGACGCCTGCAGCCACGCCGCCCCCGGATGCATCAGGCTGCGGGGCTCGGCGCGCCGGCCGAGGCCGACCCACAGCAGCCATGGCAGCATCAGCAGCGGCAGCAGTCCCCACGGGTGCTGCAGATGCAGGTGTCCGATCCCCTCCATCATGGCTGCATCCCCATCGCGTCCTGTTCCGGGATGCGCTCAAGCCATTCCCGCGCCACGGCCAGCCACCGCTGCCGACGCCCCCCGCCGCCATCGTCCGGCTCCCCCGAAGGCCTGTAGCGCATCTCCAGTTCGGTCCAGAACGCCGTCCACTCCCCCTCATCCATGCCGACATCGTCCCGGGGCGTGAACGGCCGCCACCGCCCCTGGGCCCGGGCATCCAGCAGCGCCGCCCTCAGGATCTCGTTGAGCCGGTATGCCGTCTCGCGTTCGCCGGCCGCCTCGCGGCGCTCCAGCTCATCCAGCGCCGCCAGCGCCATGGCCCTGATGTCCGGCTGCCTGCGCTGCCTCCGGCCTGAAGGCAGCCGCCGCGCCAGCATCACCACAAGCCACACGGCCAGCAGCAGCAGGGCCATGCCGAGCAACCACCAGCCGGGCGGCAACGGCCACCAGCCGGGCGCCAGAGGCGCATCGGGCGGTGCGATGGCCGGTAATACGGAAGGCATCAATGGGCAAGCAGGCCGGCCATCTGTCCGACGCATACGGATGGATCATCCGTCGTGGATACGGCCCAATAGGGTGCCCGAGCCAGGGCAAGCCTGCGGAACAGATCCTGGCGGTGCGCCTCCCAGCAGGCGGCATAGGCCTCCCGTGCCCGGCGATGTCCCGTATTGATCAGAAAGGGGACGCCGCCTTCCGGTCCCGACATCCGGGCCAGGCCCATGTCCGGGATCGCACACTCGCGGGGATCGTAGACCTGGACGGCGGAGACGCGGTGGCGCGCAGCCGCCTGCCGCAGGCCCTGCCAGGCATCGTCATCCCAGCCGATAAAATCGGACACCATCACCACCGTCCGTCCCGCCGGCATGGAGGCCAGCCGCTGGCCCCAGGGCATGGGCTGTCCCGATCCGTTGTCACCGCTGGACAGGAAATCCAGCATGCGCCACATCGCTTCGCGGGGGGAGGACGGAGGGATCTCGACGCCTCCCAGATCGCCTGAGAACAGCACGCTGACCCGGTCCCGGCGACGCTGCACCGTAAAGGCCAGCAGTGCCGCCATGCGCGCCGCCTGCGCCAGCTTGGTCGTGACGGCCGAACCGAACAGCATCGAACCGGATGCCTGCACGAGCAGCACCATGACCCGCTGCCGCTCCTCCCGGTAGATCTTCACGTGGGGCTTGCCGGTGCGGGCGGTCACCCGCCAGTCCATGGCGCGGATATCGTCGCCCGGGGAGTAGGCGCGAACCTTCTCCAGGTCCAGGCCGCGGCCGAGAAAATGGGAATGGGACTGGTTGGGAAGGTGCTCGCCCGTCCGGCCGTGCTGCAGGGTGCGGATATGCGCTGCCTGCATCTCCAGTCTGGCCAGTTCCGTCTGGTCGGGCAAAAACGCCCTGTGCGCTTGCAGGCGGGGATCCATCACATCAGGGGACAGGCACCAACTCCACCAGGCGCTGAATCATCTGCCTCCGGTCCCAGCGGGAGGCGATGCCGTTGAAGCTCAGCACGATGCGGTGCTGCAGCACGTCGACGGCGATGCTCTGGATGTCATGCGGACTGACGTAGTCGCGCCCATGAATGGCCGCGTGGGCACGCGCGCAAAGGGCGAGGGCGATGGAGGCCCTGGGCGAGGCCCCGAGCTCGACGGTGCCTTCGAGCTCCTGATCGTGGCGTCCGGGATCGCGGGTCGCCGCCACCAGGTCCACGATATACCCCTTCAGCTCCGGCGCCATGAACACCTTCCGGATCCCCTTGCGCAAGGCGAATACGCCGTCCGGATGGATCACGGGCTCGAGCTTGGCCTCCTCGATGTTCTCCTCGTGCATGGTGAGGATCTGCAGCTCATCGTCCCGATTCGGGTAATCCAGGCGCACCATCATCAGGAAACGGTCCATCTGCGCCTCGGGCAACGGAAAGGTCCCTTCCTGCTCCACGGGGTTCTGCGTGGCGATGACCCAGAAAAGCTCGGGCAACGCATAGGTGGTGTTGCCCACGGTGACCTGGCGCTCCTGCATCGCCTCGAGCAATGCCGACTGCACCTTGGCCGGGGCCCTGTTGATCTCGTCGGCCAGCAGGATGGAGTGGAAGATGGGGCCGCGCACGAATTCGAAGCTGGCGTTCTGCGGCCGGAACACCTCCGTACCGATCAGATCCCCCGGCAACAGGTCCGGTGTGAACTGGATGCGGTGAAAATCCACATCGATGCAGTCGGCGATCGCCCTGACCGCCGTGGTCTTGGCCAGGCCAGGCGCGCCCTCGAGCAGCAGGTGCCCTCCGACCAGCAATCCGATCAGCATACGGTCGATGACATCGCCCTGCCCCACCACGCGGCGGCCGATGTTTGTTCGCAATGCGGATAAAATGCTTAGGTCGAGTTCCTCTCGGGCATCGTGCGCTTCCTGCATGGTTTGCATGCATCCATCTTAAGAGTGCCCCATGTATTGTGCAAACAGAAACCTCAGACCGATGGACCCCTCCTGCAGCCCCGGGAACGGCTGGCTTGGAGACACCGGCGGGAATCGGTAGGATGTCCCGCCAGGGGAAGTTATGAAACAGAAAAAACCCGTCACCGCGGAGACATTGAAGGTCATGATGCGGCGCTATCAGATCGTTGCGCTCATCGGGCTGGTGCTGTGCATCTTCTTCTTCTGGCACCTGGCCCACAGGCCTCTCAGCGAACCCCCCGCGCTCTGGGTCCTGATGGGGACGGCGATCAGCGGCATCATGCTGACGGGCGGGATCTTCGGCATAGCGCTGTACTACTTCTTCCACGTCCTGCACCGGGAAGGTTGACCCCGCCGCCCCTGCTGGTTCGAGCCCGCATCCACGGCTAGGATGCACCACCCAACGCATAAGAGGAGCCCCTCGCCATGAAACGGATTTTGCACATTCCGCCAAGACATGTCGGACTCGCCGCCCTGTGCCTGCTTTCGCTCGTCTATCTCGGCCTGTTCCATTACAACCGTTTCGGCATCGACGAAGGGGCGGCCCGCGGCCTGCTCCTGAACTGGGCCATCGGTTCGGAGGTGATCAGCCCCGTGGCCGTGCTCGGCTTCCCCGATATGCGCGCCCTGTTGTTCTCACCGCTGAACTTTCACTGGATCGGGGAGCTGAGCGCCGCCAAGGTGCTGACGATGTACCTCACCTTCGCCACAGCGCTGATGCTGTATCGCTGGGCGGAAAGGAACCTGGGCGACGAAACCGCCCTGTTCGCCACGGGGCTGTGGCTGGTCGCGCCGTTGACCATCTCCCAGACCGACAGCATCGGCGCCGGCAACTATCTCGCCTTCTGCGCCATCGCCGCGCACTGGCTGGATCAGTACCTGCGCGCCTCGACGCGCACGGTCTCGGGATATTATTTCCTGCTGGTGCTGGTCCTCGCGCTCGCCGCCAGCATGCACCCGGCGGGCCTGGGCATGGCGTTCGCCGTAGCATGGTCCTGGTTCCGCAACGACGGCGGCAATGCACGCAGGCGGACCGCCCTGATCGCCGGCATGGGCACGATCATCGCCTTCGTCCTCGTCAGCCGCATGGGCTGGCCCGAGCTCGAGACCTTCAACAACCCCATCCACGCCCTGGCCGGGGTGCTGATCGGGGATCTGTCCCACTTCCAGTCCCTGCCGCTCGGTTTCGGCCTGATCGCCGCCGTGTTGCTGGTTCTTGCCGTCATTGCGGCCCTGCGCCGTTCGCGTGATCTGTTCACGATGATGCTGATCTTCGGCATCGTGTTCGGCCTGCTGTCGACCGATCAGGCCTGGTCGCAGCTGGCATTGCTGCTGATCCTGTTCGAGGGCATCAAGGCGCTGATCTCGCTGAATTCACGCCTGAGCGCCACGAGCCTCGCCGCCCGGCGCGGACTGGTCGCACTGGCCGTGTTCGCCCTGTCGTTCATCTTCATGATCGGCGACAAGGAACGCTTCCTGCTCAAGGCGGATCACCGCCTGCAGCCGAGCGACGAGGTCATTTCGGAGCTGGTCGACCTCACGCAAGGCTCCGGCAAACCGGTGCTGACCGCCAGCCAATGGCCGGGACGCACCATGCTGGCCACCCGCATGGGGGCATTGCCGCTCCCGCCGGCCAAGGACGACCCGGAGGCCTTCCTGCGGCAGATGCACGGCGTCACCTATATCGCGTTCGACCAGGGTGACGAGCACAACAAGGCCTTGCGCCGCCAGATCGCGGAGCTGAGCGACCGCATCAAGACCGTATCCATCATGGAGGGCGGCGTGATCGTGCAGCTGCCGCCATCCAAGGCACAACAGCAGCGATAATCCCCCTCACCCGGCCGGCGGGAACCGCGGCCGGAGCCGGAAAAAGGAGAAGGCGGGCCGCCGGGCCCGCCTTCTGCCTGCGGATGACCGCTGGCTTACGGCAGCCAGGGTCTGTGGATGTGGTTCAGTCTCGAATCCGTCAGGCTGTTCAGGAATGCAATCAGGTCCGACTGCTCCTTCTTCGTCAGATGCAGGGCCTGGATCGCAGGGTCCTGATG
>DATLWN010000008.1:0-2964 GCA_035576305.1 Mariprofundaceae bacterium | reverse complement strand
CTGGCGGGCCATGGCGGCACGCCGGACCTGCAGCCGATGGCCGGACTCGGCTTCGGCGCCTCGCTGATCAGCATCTTCGGCCGCCTCGGCGGCGGCATTTTCACCAAGGCCGCCGATGTCGGGGCCGACCTGTCCGGCAAGATCGAGCACGGCATCCCGGAGGACGACCCCCGCAACCCCGCCGTCATCGCCGACAATGTCGGGGACAATGTCGGGGATTGCGCCGGCATGGCCGCGGACGTGTTCGAGAGCTACGCCGTCACCGTGGTCGCGGCCATGCTGGTGGCCGCCTCATCGGCCGGCCACGACCCGGCGGCCGAGCAGTTCCCGCTCGTGCTGGGCGGGGTGGCCATGCTGGCCAGCATGATCGGCATGCAGAGCGTGCGCGTGGGCGAAAAAGGCAGCCTGGCGGGCGCCCTGAGCCGGGGCATCGTCGTCAGCATCATCCTCGCCGCCGCCGGCTACTACGCCGCCAGCGCATGGGTGATGGGCGACTCGCCCGGGCACAGCCCGCTGCGCCTGTTCGGCGCCGCCCTGGCCGGCCTCGGCGTCGGCCTGGGCATGGTGGCCGCCACCAACTACTACACAGGCACGCGCTTTACTCCGGTGCAACGCATCGCCCGCGCCTCCCTCTCGGGCCATGCCACCACCATCATCACGGGCTTGGCGATCAGCATGGAGTCCACGGCCGTGCCGGCCCTGTGCATCGCCGCCGGCATCATCGCAGCCTATGCCCTGGCCGGTGTGTACGGCATCGCCATCGCCACCTGCGGCCTGCTGGCCCTGACGCCGGCCGTGATCTCCATCGACGCCTACGGCCCGATCACCGACAATGCCGGCGGCATCGCCGAGATGGCCGGGCTGCCGGAGAAGGTGCGCGAGACCACCGACGCGCTGGACACCGTGGGCAACACCACCAAGGCGCTGACCAAGGCCTTCGCCATCGCCTCGGCGGGGCTGGCCGCCCTGACGCTGTTCGCCGCCTACAAGCTGGAGCTCGGCAGCGGCGGCGGGCAGCTGGACTTCACCCTCGGCAATCCCTACGTGCTGGCCGGGCTGTTCGTCGGCGCCCTGCTGCCCTTCGTGTTCAGCGGCCTGGCCATGGATGCCGTCGGCGATGTCGCCGCACGCATCGTCGAGGAGGTGCGCCGCCAGTTCGGGGAGCATCCCGACATCCTGGCCGGCCAGCGCAGGCCCGATTACGACCAGGCCGTGGCCATGCTGACCCGCTCCTCGATCCGCAGCATGCTGCTTCCCGCCTCCCTGCCCGTGGCCGTGCCCCTGGCCATCGCCCTGCTGTGGGCCCCGTTCGCCCCGGCGGGCAGCGCCGCCCTGCTGATGGGCGGCGTCGTCATCGGCGCCGTCAGCTCCGGCCTGCTGCTCGCCCTGTCCATGAGCACCGGCGGCGGCGCCTGGGACAACGCCAAGAAGTACATCGAGGCCGGCCATTACGGCGGCAAGAACTCGCCGGCGCACGCGGCGGCGGTCACCGGCGACACGGTCGGCGACCCGTACAAGGACACCGCCGGACCGGCCATCAACCCGATGTGCAAGGTGCTCAGCCTGATGGCCGTGCTGCTGGCCCCGTTCCTGATCTAGGCGCTCACGCCTGTCGTTCGATCAGCTCGATGGCGTAGCCGTCGGGGTCCCGGACGAAGGCGATCACCGTCGTGCCGTGCTTCATCGGCCCCGGCTCGCGCGTGATCACGCCGCCCCGTTCCCGGATGCGCTCGCAGGCGGCAACGATGTCGTCGACGGCGATGGCGATGTGGCCGAAGCCGTTGCCGAGCTCGTAGGATTGCGTGTCCCAGTTGTGGGTCAGCTCGATCACCGCCCCCTCGTCCTCCGGCCCGTAGCCGACGAAGGCCAGCGTGAAGCGCCCCTCCGGATAATCCTTGCGGCGCAGCACATGCATGCCCAGCACCTCGGTGTAGAAGGCGATCGATCGTTCCAGGTCCCCGACGCGGATCATCGTATGCAGCATGCGCATGCTTATCCTCCTTTCGCAGCGGCCATAAAGCGGCTGCGGATGGCCTCGACGCGCTTGCGGTTGACGCCGAAATCCGAGTAGCCGACACGCGAGGCCGAGCGCACCTGGATCAGCGGCGCATCCGCCGGGGCATAGAACTCGACATCGTCGACGAAACGCAGCCAGCGCGTCGTGTACTCGGCATGCAGGTAGTCGTCGGTCTGCTCGATGATCCTGGCGCCATCCATGCCGCGGATGGCCTTGGCCAGGCGCGACATCGCCGCCCGGCGCGGGCCGGTGTAGGCGAAGGGGGCGATGGCGTGCTGCTTGTCATGGTCCTGGGAGCAGACGCAGTTCGGCGAGGACGGGCAGGGCTGCAGCCGGCCGCCGTGCAGGCCGATGTTCTTCGGCGGCGGGGCCGAGCAGCCCGCCAGCAATCCTGCCAGCATCGATCCGCAGAGCATCGCCTTGACCCACCTCATGCATACCTCCGCACCGCCGTATCCGTGCATCACACCAATGTAGACCCGTCACCCATGCATTCAACCACTGAAACGCCGGGGCGATGCATGAAGGGCGGCCCTGGGCCGCCCTTCATCCTCAACCCAGGCAGGGATCAGTAGCTGCCGAACTTGCCGTTCTTGACGGACTCGAACAGCGCATGGGCCGCTTCCTTCTCGTGACCCTTGATCAGGCTGTTGAACTGCGACGTCATCAACCCTTCCTTGGGTTTCCACTTGGCGATGGAGTTGGCGACCCGGCGCTCCTTGAAGCCGGATTCGAAGTCCTTGGCCAGCGTGGCCGCATCGCCATACTTCTCGACCACCGTCTTCCAGGCGGGCCCGACCTTGTCCTGATCGATCGCGTGGCAAGCCGCGCATTTATTCGTATTGAAAGGATTCGTCGCCGCCATGGCCGCGGGCTTGGGCGCCGGGGCGGGAGTCGGAGCCGGCGCAGCCGGCTTGGGAGTCATGGCCGTGGAGGCCGCAGGCTTC
>DATLWN010000007.1:0-7563 GCA_035576305.1 Mariprofundaceae bacterium | reverse complement strand
CAAACGGGATGCGAACGTATGACTGCCACAATGGCTGTCGAATCAGTGTGTAACGGGGACGTGATGGCGGAAAAGGCAGCCTGGCTGAAAACGTGGCTTGGTTGAAAAGGAAAGCGCCCGCCGGGCAAGCCGGCGGGCGCCATGTCAGCCCTTAGTTCGAATCAGGAGTCTCGAACTCGGGGGTCTCGACCTCGGCAACATCCGGGGTCTCGATCTCGTGGTTGTTGAGATCGGCGACATCGGTGGCGTCATCGATCTCCTTGGCATCCGCCACGTCCGGCGAGGTGTCATTGGAGACCGACGGCGTGTTCTGCGCCGTCGATACCGACGGCGGAGTAGCGGTCGATCCCGGGGCAGCATTAGCGGCCTGGGCGGCAAACACGAGCATGCCGGCCAGGGCCAGAGCGTTCAGAGCAAGATTGATCTGATTCTTCTTCATTTGCTTTTCTCCTTGTCCCGGTCCTCAGACCGTGTCCTGTGGATGCCGAAGGGTGCCGAAGCACCACTTGCGGCGATCCATGCGCGGAATATGCGGGCCGTTGGACATCGGTAGATGTGACGCATTACACACATCGAACAGCCGATGACCGGGTCCGTATTCGGACGTAGAAAGCCAAAAACGGGCCGCGATGGCGGAAAATGTGATGCGGGTATAGCATGCATCCAGCCTGAAGACGGTACCCATGCGGACCGAAGCGGAAGGAAGGTATGAACGAGAGAAAGCCCGTCACGGCGGCGACGCTCCTGCGCGCCAAGCAGCGTGGCGAAAAGACAGCCTGGCTGACGGCGTACGACGCCGCCTCCGCCCGGATCGCCGAGGCCGCCGGCATTGACGTGCTGCTGGTCGGCGACTCGCTCGGCATGGCCATCCTCGGTTACGACACCACCCTGCCCGTCAGCCTCGATCAGATGATCCACCACACCGCCGCCGTGGTGCGCGGCAGGCATCGCGCCTGGGTGGTCTGCGACCTGCCCTTCGGCAGCTACCAGCGCTCGCCCGAGCAGGCCTTCGACACCTCGGTGCGCGTGCTGCAGGAAACCGGCTGCGACGCCGTCAAGATCGAGGGCGGCGAGCCGATGGCCCCCACCATCCGCTTCCTGGCCGAGCGCGGCATCGCCGTCGTCGCCCACATCGGCCTGACGCCGCAGTCGGTCAAGCGCTTCGGCAGCTACCGCAAGCGCGGCAAGGACGAAGCGGAACGAGCCGGGCTTCTCAATGATGCCAAGGCCGTGGCCGAGGCCGGTGCGGTGGCCGTGGTGCTGGAGAACATGCCGGAGGATCTCGCCGCCGGGATCACCAAGACCCTTGCCATCCCCACCGTCGGCATCGGGGCGGGAGCCAGCTGCGATGCGCAGGTGCTGGTATGGCACGACCTGCTCGGCATCTCCGAGGAAAACCCGCCCTTCGCCCCCGCCTACGCCAATATCCGGCAAGTGATGGCGGATGCCATCGGCCGCTGGGCCGACGACGTGCGTCAGGAAGGCTTCCCGAAATGAAGACCATCGAGACGGTCAGCGGGCTGCGCCGGGAACTGCAGGCACGGCGCAATGGCAACCGTGTGGCGCTGGTGCCGACGATGGGCTGCCTGCACGAAGGCCACATGAGCCTGATCAGGCTCGCCAGGGAGCTCGCCGACGTCGTTGTCGTCAGCATCTACGTCAATCCGCTGCAGTTCGGCCCGAGCGAGGATTTTTCGGCCTACCCGCGCCCCTTCGCGGACGACGAGCGGGCCTGCCTGGAGGCCGGGGTCGACCTGCTGTTCCACCCGCAGAACCTGTACCCGGAGGGCGGGCCGCAGGTGTCGCTGCATGTGGCGGGGCTGGATGATGTGCTGTGCGGGGCAACCCGCCCCGGTCATTTCGACGGCGTGGCCACCGTCGTCGCCATCCTGTTCAACATCGTGCAGCCGGACGTGGCGGTATTCGGCGAGAAGGACTGGCAGCAGCTGGCCATCATCCGCCGCATGGCGTCGGACCTGGCCATGCCCGTAGCCGTCATCGGC
Source organism: Mariprofundaceae bacterium (assembly GCA_035576305.1). Classification (GTDB taxonomy): domain Bacteria; phylum Pseudomonadota; class Zetaproteobacteria; order Mariprofundales; family Mariprofundaceae; genus DATLWN01. The sequence continues at coordinate 5,560 of DATLWN010000007.1, read as the reverse complement.
GCCACGATCGTGCGCGAACCCGACGGCCTGGCCATGAGCAGCCGCAACCGCTACCTGGGCGAAGAGGAGCGGCAGCAGGCCGCGGGGCTGTTCCGGGCGCTTCAGGCCATGCACACGGCCGCACAGGCCGGCGAGGAGTCGCTCGAACTGCTGCTGGATATCGGCCGCGACAGCCTGAAGGAGGACGGCATCGAGCCGGAATACCTGGAGATCCGCGATGCCGAGACATTGCAGGAACCGAAGCCGGGACGGGCGGCGCGCGCCTTCGTCGCCGCGCGCATCGGTACCGCGCGCCTGATTGACAACATGGCCCTGGACGGGTTGGAGTAAGACCATGAAGCTGACGATGCTGAAATCGAAACTGCACCGCGTCACCGTGACGCATGCCGAGCTCGACTACGAGGGCTCCTGCGCCATCGACCAGGATCTGATGGAGGCGGCGGGTATCCTGCCGTTCGAGCAGCTGCACATCTACAACATCGCCAACGGTGAGCGCTTCACCACCTACGCCATCACCGCCCCGCGCGGCAGCGGCACCATCGGCGTCAACGGCGCGGCCGCGCACAAGGCCAGCCGCGGCGATCTGTTGATCATCTGCACCTATGCGGAGATGGAGGCCGCGGAGGCGGCGCACTTCAAGCCCATGCTGGTCTATGTCGATGCGGCCAACCGCATCACGCACACCAGCCACGGCAGGCTGGCCGCCGTCGGCTGAACCCCGTCAGCCGCCGACGACCTTGTCGTAGTGCGGCACCACCGGCTCCAGCTTCCAGATCTCGCGGTTGTAGTCGGCCATCGTGCGGTCGGTCGAGAACTTGCCGCTGCAGGCCGTGTTCAGGATGCTCATGCGCAGCCAGTTCTCGCGATCCTTGAACGCCTTCGCCGCGCGGCGCTGGGCGTCCACATAGGAGCGGAAGTCCGCGGCCACCAGCCACGGATCGTGCGGGCTGCGGATGGCGCCGATGATCGACGAGAACAGCCCCGGATCGGACTGGCTGAAGTGCCCGCATTCGAGCAGGCGCATCACCCCTTTCAGGTCCGAATCGGCGGCGATGATGGCGTTGGGATCGTAGGCGGCGCGCGTCTTCTCCACCTCGGCGGCCGTCAGGCCGAACAGGAAGAAGTTGTCGTCGCCCACCTCCTCGCGGATCTCGACGTTGGCGCCGCCGAGCGTCCCGATGCTGACGGCGCCGTTCATCGCCAGCTTCATGTTGCCGGTGCCCGAGGCCTCCTTGCCGGCGCACGAAATCTGCTCGGACAGATCGGCCGCCGGGCAGATGACCTCCATCGCCGACACGCAGTAGTTCGGAAAGAACACCACCTTCAGCAGGTGGCCGACATCCGGATCGTTGTTGACCACCTGCGCCACGTTGCTGACCAGCTTGATGATCAGCTTGGCCATGTGATAGCCGGGCGCGGCCTTGCCGCCGATCAGCACGCAGCGCGGCGTCCAGTCCGCGACATCGCCGCGCTTGATGCGGTCGTACAGGTGGATCACGTGCAGCACGTTCAACAGCTGGCGCTTGTACTCGTGGATGCGCTTGACCTGCACGTCGAACATCGCGTGCACGTCGAAATGCACGTCGCACTCTTCCTCGACGAGCCTGGCCAGGCGCAGCTTGTTCTGCTGCTTGCAGTCGGCCCACCGCTGGCGGAAGGCGCCGTCCTCGGCATACGGCGCCAGCTTTCTGAGCTGGGAAAGATCGGTGATCCAGCTGTCGCCGATGGTCTCTGTGATCAGGTGCGACATCGGCTTGTTGCACCAGGCCATCCAGCGGCGCTGCGTCACGCCGTTGGTCTTGTTGTTGAACTTCTCCGGCCACAGCTCGTAGAAGTCGGCGAACAGGCCCTGCTTCAGCAGGTCCGAATGCAGCTGGGCCACGCCGTTGACCGAGAAGCTGCCGACCAGGGCCAGATAGGCCATACGCACCTGCTGCACCGGCCCCTCCTCGAGGATGGACATGCGCCGCTGGCGGTCGATGTCGCCGGGCCATTGCTGCGCCACCTCGGCCAGGAACTCGGCGTTGATCTCGTAGATGATCTCCAGAATCCTGGGCAGCAGGCGCCCGAACAGGTAGACCGGCCAGCGCTCCAGGGCTTCGGGCAGCAGCGTGTGGTTGGTATAGGCCATGGTGCGCCGGGTGATGTCCCAGGCCTCATCCCATTCCAGATGGTACCTGTCCATCAGCAGGCGCATCAGCTCGGCCACGGCGACGGTCGGATGCGTGTCGTTGAGCTGGAAGCAGTTCTCCTCGGCGAACCGGCTGAAATCCTCGCCGTGCACCTCCACCCACTGGCGGATCACATCCTTGAGGCTGGCCGAGGCCAGCAGGTACTGCTGGCGCAGCCTGAGCTCCTTGCCGTTCTCGCTGGCATCGTTCGGATACAGCACCATCGTGATGTTCTCGGCCGCGTTCTTCGCCGCCACCGATTCCGGGTAGCTGCCTGCGTTGAACTCGCCGAGGTTGAACTCGTCGGTGGCCGCGGACTTCCACAGCCTCAGCGTGTTCACCGTGCCGTTCTTGTAGCCGGGGATCGGCATGTCGAAGGGCACGGCCAGCACGTCGTGGGTGTCCACCCAGCGCTTGCGCAACACCCCTTCCTCGTCGCGGTAGTGCTCGACGCGGCCGCCGAAATGCACGCGCTGGGCGTATTCGGGGCGTTCGATCTCCCAGATGTTGCCGTTTCTGAGCCAGTGATCCGGCTCCTCGACCTGGTGCCCGTCATTGATCAGCTGGCGGAACATGCCGTACTCGTAGCGGATGCCGTAGCCGATGACCGGCAGGCGCAGCGTGGCACAGCTGTCCATGAAGCAGGCAGCCAGCCGTCCCAGGCCGCCGTTGCCCAGCCCGGCATCATGCTCCTCGTCGAACATGGTCTCCATGTCCAGGCCCAGGCCGTACAGCGCCTCGACCACGGCCTCGTCCAGGCCCAGGTTCAGCACCGCATTGCCCAAGGCGCGTCCCATCAGGAATTCCAGCGACAGGTAATAGGCCCGGCGGTTGGCATGGGCCTCCTGCACATGCTTGGTGTTGCGCCAGCACTCCATCAGATGATCGCGGATCGTGAAGGCCAGCGCCTGGTAGCGGTAATGCTCGACATGGTCGGCCTCATGCCGGCCCAGGGTGCGGATGTAATGCCGCTGGATGCCGTTGACCAGATCCTTGCCGCTCCTGCCGAGCGGCGGTGCATTCAGAATATCGAATGTCGGCTTTGTCTTTCCGTCCATGATCGTCACCTTTTGCGGATACCCTCACCCCACCATCGCGCCGAATCGGGGCGACGCTTCCGGGATGGGATGAAGAAAAATCCGAAGTACTGGCCGCACAGTCCCCGGACCCGCCTGCCGACGCTTTCATCGCATCGGCCAGAAATCGGCCCCGATTCTACCCTGAACGGCACGGCTGTATAACCCTTCTTGCATGCGCGGCATGCCCGGCTGTGTCATCTCGGCGCACCCGCCTTCGGACGCAGAAAGGGCCGGCGGCTGCGCCGCCGGCCCCGGAAGGCGCCGGAGAAATCTGCCTTAGGCCGAGGCAGTCTCCTCGGCCAGGCCCTCTTCGTAAAGCAGGCCGTCCTTGCGCATGCGCCGCGACCACAGCAGGTAGGCGGCGATCAGCACCGAGACCGTGATGGCCACATCCACCCAGGAGGACAGGAACGGCGTATGGTCGATGTCGTCCGCATGCGGGCTGATGATCCACATGTAGCGCTCCAGGAAGGTGCCCATGACGATGCTGGCCGACGGGATCAGCATCAGTGCCGGCGAATTGCGCATCGCCTTGAAGATCAGCATCAGGAACGGGATGAACGAGTTCATGAAGAAGAAGGCCCAGAACAGGAACCAGTTGGGGCCGTCCATCATCTTGAAGTAGCGCATCATCTCATCCGGCAGCTTGCCGTACCACATCACCAGGTACTGCACGAAGAAGGCATAGGTCCAGATGATGGTCAACGCCAGCATGATCTGCGCGATGTAATTGAACACGTAGTCATGCATCGGAACCTTCAGCACGTCGCGCTTGCGCAGGATGAACAGGGCGATGATCGAGAAGGCCAGGAACATGCGCATCATGCTCTCGAAATGGTACGGGCCGTAGATCGGGCTCCACCAGCGCGGGATCTGCGTCATCTCGAAATCCCAGGCGATGATGGTGCCGTAGATGCAATAGACGAAAGGCACCAGCAGCGCCACGTTGCGGAAGCGCCGGCGCATGGCTTCGGGCGCATTCGGGAATTCGGTCTTCTGCAACCTGACGAAGTACGAGCAGAAGCCCCAGACGGCCAGGTACAGCACGATCTCGCGCACATTGAAGAAGGTGATGTTGTGCCAGCCGTTCAAAGGCTCGCCGCCGACATTGTCGCCCCCCATCCAGGGGAAGCAGCGCTGGCCGGCCGCCAGGATGATCAGCAGCAGTACGAAGCCCAGCGGGAACAGTGCGGTGGCCGAGGCCAGGACCCCACGCACCTCGAAACGCCACTTGCCGTTGACCAGATGCAGGACGGCACACCAGAACACGGCTGCCAGCGGTATGTAGAGGACGAACAGGAAGTTGTCCATCAGGATGGCCCAGTTGGCATACGAATGCATCTGTTACTCCTTGCCCAGCGATTGCGGCTTGTTGTACTTCGAGAAGTACTCCTTCATCTCTTTGGCCCGCTCTTCCTTCGTCTTCACGTCCATCGGCTTCTCGAGCACGTTGCGCACATAGTTGACCACATCCCAGCGCTCCCACGGGCGCATGTCGTAGCCGTAGTGCGGCATGATGTAGCTGCCGAAGGTGATCGTGCCGAAGATCCAGCCGTCGGACAGGCCCTTGACGTAATCCGAGCTCAGGTCGGCCGGCTGCAGCTCGAACACCTGCCCGACCAGGCCGTCACCCTTGCCGTCGGGACCGTGGCACGGCAGGCAGTAGGTCATGAACAGCGCATGCCCCATGCGGATCGACTCCTGGGTGGCCGGCATCGGGTTCTTCATGTGATCCGCGGCATCGCGATCGGCCACCTTGGTCCACAGGCCGCCCACCGGCACCGAATCCTTCGGATAGGTGAACAGCGGCGGCTCCTGCGGCTTGAGCGACGGCTGGTCCATCAGGTCACGCGACCACGGCCATGCCTGGGCCGCGACCGGCAGCGCGAGAATGCAGATGATGATCAACAGATACTTTTTCATGCTTACACTTCCCTGATCTCGAGTGGGCCGGATTTCTGCAGGGTTTCGCGAACCTTGTCCTTGTTCTCCGGCTTCATGTGAACCTCGATGCCGATCTGGTCCTCACTGACCTTGTGGCTGTAGTACTCCTTCAGGCGCCGGCGCGGCATCCCCGAATAGATCAGGAAACCGACCAGCGTGATCCAGACACCGAACAGGATCGTGCCCTCATAGGTGATCACGATATCCGTCGGCAGCGGGATCACCGGCTTGCCGCCCTGCGGCTGCACCGTGAACATCGATTGCGCCGCCGCGGCCACCAGCAGGAAGACGCAGACCGCGCCGGTGATGGCGCCGAAGAAGGTGAAGCGCTGGATCGGCGGCTCGATATCGCCCAGTATCTCCTCC
>DATLWN010000006.1:0-4072 GCA_035576305.1 Mariprofundaceae bacterium | reverse complement strand
ATCATCGAGCGCAAGCCGGCCATCGGCGGCGCCGGGCTGCAGACCGGCACCATCCCGAGCAAGGCGCTGCGCGAGGCGGCCTACCTGGTGTCGCGCTCCGGGGCGCATGGCATGCGCGGTGCCTTCACCCAGAACGGCCTGTCGCGCCACGGCCTGCTGGAGGACGCGATGCGGCGCAAGGGCGCGGTGATCGCCATGCAGGAATCGGTGATCCTGAAAAGGCTGCTCAGCTCCGGCGTGGCCCTGATCCCGGGCGAGGCCTCGCTGGTCGACGCCCACACGCTGGAGGTCGTCGATCCCTCCGGCCAGTCCAGGCGTCTCAGCGCAAAAGTCATCGTGCTGGCCACCGGCTCCCGCCCCCGCCGTCCCTCCGACGTGCCGTTCGACAAGGAGACGGTGCTCGACTCGACCTCGATCCTGAAGCTGAAAAGGCTGCCGAAGAGCCTGCTGGTGGTCGGCGGCGGCGTCATCGCCTGCGAATTCGTGTCGATCTTCGCCTCGCTCGGGGTCGCGGTCACCGTCGTCGACTCCCATCCACAGCTGCTGGATTACCTGAGCAAGGATGTCGTCGGCGTACTCGCCGACGCCTTCGCCGGCATGGGGGTCGCCTTCCACATGAAGGAACGCCCCGTATCCATCCGCAGGGAGGACGGCGGCACGGTGACGCTGCTGGAAAGCGGCAAGCGCCTGCAGGCCGATGCCGTGCTCTACGCCCTGGGGCGGGAGCCGAACTCCGCCAGCCTCAATATCCCCAAGGTCGGGCTCGAGCTCGACCAGGGCTGGATCCGGGTCAACGCCAACTTCCAGACCAGCGTGCCGAACATCTATGCCGTCGGCGACCTGATCGGCCGCCCGGCCCTGGCGTCCACCGGCATGGCCCAGGGGCGCGCCGCCGTGATCCATGCCTTCTCCGGCAAGGCCCATGCGATGGCGGACCACCTGCCGATGGCCATCTACACGATCCCGGAGATCTCCTGGGTCGGCAAGACCGAGCGCGAGGCGGGCCAAGAAGGACTGGATCATGTCGTGGGTCGCGGCCGCTTCGGCGACAGCGCCCGCGGCCAGATCATCGGCGAGGCCAACGGCCTGCTGAAGCTGATCGCCGATGCCAGGACGGGCAGGCTGATCGGCGTGCACATCGTCGGCGAGCAGGCCAGCGAGCTGATCCATATCGGCCAGCTGGTGATGCACTACGGCGGCACGGTGCGCGATCTGGTGGCCAACGTGTTCAACTACCCGACACTGGCCGAGTGCTACAAGCTGGCGGCGCTCGACTGCCTGCAGCAGCTGGAATAGCGGGCCGCCGGGACGCGGCACCCCGAAAACTGGCCTACAATATCCCCCATAAACTGACGGCGCGCAGGATGCGTTGCCTGCACGCCGTTGCATCCATGGAGGTCACGATATGTCCCAGATAGGTACCTGGTGCGCCGGTTGGGCGCCGCAGCTGCTTTCCGTGCTGCGCATCATCACCGCCTTTTTGTTCATGGAGCACGGCGGCGAGAAGCTGTTCAGCTTTCCGGCGCCTTTTATGTTCCACATACAGGCATTCTCGCTGGTCTGGTTCGCCGGCGTACTCGAGGTGTTCGGCGGCTTTCTGATCCTGATCGGCCTGTTCACCCGCCCGGTCGCCTTCCTTCTTTCGGGCGAGATGGCCATCGCCTATTTCATGATGCACGCGCCGCACGGCTTCTGGCCCTTGCTCAACCATGGTGAGGCGGCGGTGTTCTACTGCTTCGTGTTCCTCTACATGGCCGCTGCCGGCGGCGGGGCCTGGAGCGTGGATCGCCTGATCGCGAAGGGCGGCTGACCGGGCTGCATTCGCGTCCCCGTGGACGCACCTTGCTGCAAACGCCGCCCGCGGGCGGCGTTTGCCCCCGGCGGGGGGGTGCCGGTGTGGCCTGACGCTTCACATATGTTCTGTGGGGTCTTTACCGTCTTGTTCGCTTGAAATCCATTCGATAGTTTGAAAACCATGGATAGACGCGCCATTTTCAGCACTGCCGGTGCCGCGGCCTATGACGAGGCCTTCGAGGCGGCCGGTGCCAGCCGGTCGCTGTACGAGCCGGCCTTCGCGCATTTCCAGGCCCTCGGCCCCGACGGCGTGGAGAGCCTGCAGCATTCCGCCGATCTGTCCATGCTCAACCAGGGCGTCACCTTCACGGTCTACTCCGATGCGCGGGGCACCGAGAAGATATTCCCCTTCGATCTGATGCCGCGCATCATCACCGATGCCGAATGGTCGGGAATCGAGGCGGGTGTGGCCCAGCGCATGACGGCCCTGAACCTGTTCCTCGAGGACATCTACCACGACCAGAAGATCCTGAAGGACGGCATCGTCCCGACCCGCCAGGTCATGATGTCCTCGCTGTTCTGCCGCGAGATGTCGGGACTGAACCCGCCGGGCGGCATCCATGTGCACATCGGCGGCATCGACCTGATCCGCAACGAGAGCGGCGCCTTCTACGTGCTCGAGGACAACCTGCGCGTGCCGTCCGGCGTGTCCTACGTCATCGAGAACCGCTGGGTGATGGGGCGCGTGCAGCCCGAGCTGCTCAACCGCTACCGGGTGCGGCCGGTCGACCACTACCCGCAGATGCTGTTCGACAGCCTCGCCTCGCTGTCGCCGGGCGACAATCCGACGGTGGCGGTGCTGACACCCGGCATCTTCAACTCCGCCTACTTCGAGCACTCCTTCCTGGCCAACCAGATGGGCGCCGAACTGGTCGAGGGGCAGGACCTGCTGGTCGACCGCGACGTGCTGTACATGAAGACGACGCGCGGCCTGCAGCGGGTGGATGTGCTCTACCTGCGGCTGGATACCGATTTCCTCGATCCGCTGGTGTTCCGCCCCGACTCGATGCTCGGCGTTTCCGGCCTGATGAACGCCTACCGCGCCGGCAACGTGGCGCTGGCCAACGCGCCGGGCAACGGCGTGGCCGACGACAAGGCGATGTATGCCTATACCCCGGAGATCATCCGCTATTACCTGGACGAGGATCCGATCCTGCCCATCGTGCCCACGTATCTGGGCTCGCGCGAGGAGGATCTGCGCTACATACTCGAGCACATGAGCGAGCTGGTCATCAAGCCGACCGATGCCTCCGGCGGCTACGGCCTGCTGGTGGGCAGCCATGCCAGCAAGAAGGAGATCAAGGACTTCCGCGCCATGCTGGCCGCCAATCCCGCCCACTACATCGCCCAGCCCATCCAGCAGCTGTCCACGCACCCGACCTGGGTGGAGCAGGACGGCGGCAGGGGCTTCTTCCCCCGGCACGTGGATCTGCGCCCCTATGCCGTCTGCGACGTGAACGGCAACGTCAAGGTGCTGCCCGGCGGCCTGACGCGCGTGGCGCTCAGGCAGGGCACGCTGGTCGTCAACTCGTCGCAGGGCGGCGGCAGCAAGGACACCTGGGTGCTGCATCCGAACGGGGCGGCGCAGCCCCATGCTTAGCCGCATCGCGCGCAACATCTACACGCTCGGCCAGCAGATCGAGCGTGCCGAGAACATTGCGCGCATCCTCGACGTGAACCAGCGCATGAGCCTCGAACAGCTCTACTTCTCGGAGCTGGACGTGTGGTCGCCGATGCTGGCGATCACGCGTTCGCGCGAGGCCTTCGACGCCGAGTACGACAGCGTCACCCAGAAACATGTCCTGGAGTTCCTGATCTCCGACATCTCCCACCCCTATTCCATCCGCAGCTGCCTCAGGCATGCCCGCGAGATGGCACGCACCGTGCGCGAACACATCAGCGAGGAGATGTGGCTGTACCTGAACAAGACGTACAACGACATCGAGCGCACCGGAAAGATCAGCAGGCACATCGCCTTCCTGACCGATTTCCGCCAGTTCTGCAGCGCCTTCCACGGCCTGGTCGACAACACGATGACCCACAACGAATCGTGGGATTTCCTGAGGCTCGGCGTGGCCCTGGAACGCGCCCAGATGACCACGCGCATCCTGGAGATCAAGTACCACCTGCTGCTGCCCAGCGCCGACGAGGTCGGCAAGCCGCTGGATCTGCACCAGTGGCAGGCGCTGCTGCGCTCCGTGTCCGGCTACGAGGCCTA
>DATLWN010000005.1:0-6481 GCA_035576305.1 Mariprofundaceae bacterium | reverse complement strand
CGTGCGGGATCGGCGTCGTACAGGCCGTCGACATCGGTCAGCATCACCATCAGGTCGGCGTCCACGACGAGGCTGGTCAATGCCCCCAGCGTGTCGTTGTCCCCGAACTTGATCTCGGCCACCACCACGGTGTCGTTCTCGTTGACGATCGGCACCACGCCGGCCGAGAACAGCGTCTGGCTGGTGTTGCTGGCATTCAGGTAGCGGCGCCGGTTGCGCAGGTCGTCCTTGGTCAACAGCATCTGCGCCACCGCCAGATCGTGGCGGGCGAAGGATTCGCTGTAGGCATGCATCAGCAGCGGCTGGCCGATGGCTGCCGCCGCCTGCTTCTCGTGCACCGACAGCGAGCGGCCCACCCAGCCCATGCGCACGCGCCCCAGCGCCACCGCACCCGAGGTCACGATCACCACATCCAGGCCATGGCGGATCAGCGCCGCCACCTCGTCGACCAGGCGCCCGATCACGTCCAGCTTCAGGCCCGTCTTCTCGTCGGCCAACAGCGAGCTGCCGATCTTCACGACCAGCCGTCCGACCTGCTTCATGTCCCGGCGTGCACGGATCATGCGGCCTCCTCGTCCGCATCCACGGACAACGGGGCGTGCAGGCGGCGCTGTTCGCGCACCATCGCATACAGATCGTGCAGCAGCCGGGAGATGCCCGCGCCGCTGACGGCGGAGATGGCGTAGACGGGCAGGCCCAGCCGCTCGGCCTCGGCCTGGCACTCGGCCAGATCCTCCGCGGACAGGGCATCGATCTTGTTGATCACCAGTAGGCGCGGCTTCTGCCATACCGTGCCGCCGTAGCCCTTGAGCTCGGCCTCGACCTCGCGCACCTGCTCGCCCAGCGCCCGGCCGTCCGGGGGCGCGGCATCGACGAGATGCAGCAGCACCTGCGTGCGCTCGATATGGCGCAGGAAGCGGTGGCCCAGGCCACGCCCCTCGTGCGCGCCCTCGATCAGGCCCGGGATATCGGCGACGACGAAGCCGTCGCCGTCGTCCATGAACACCTGGCCCAGCATCGGTGCCAGCGTCGTGAACGGATAATCGGCGATCTTCGGCCGGGCGTTGGAGATGTGGGCGAGCAGCGTGGACTTGCCCGCATTGGGCAGCCCCACCAGGCCGACATCGGCCATGGACTTGAGCTCCAGGAAGCGGATGCCGGACTCGCCCTCCTCGCCGGGCTGGGCATAGCGGGGAGCGCGGTTGACGCTGGTGGCGAAATGGCTGTTGCCCAGGCCGCCGCGGCCGCCCTTCGCCATGATCCACTGCCCGCCATCCGCGGCCAGATCGGCCAGCACATGCCCGTCCTCGTCCTTGACGATGGTGCCGACCGGCACCTTCAGCACGACGTCCTCGCCATCGCGGCCGTGGCGGTTCCGCCCCGCCCCGGACCCGCCGTTCTCGGCCATGATGCGCTTGCGCAGGTACAGCTCCTGCAGCGTGTTGCGATCGCGGCTGGCCTCGAGGATCACATGCCCCCCTCGGCCGCCGTCACCGCCGTCGGGGCCACCCTTGGGCACGAACTTCTCGCGCCGGAACGATGCGGAGCCTGCGCCGCCGTGCCCGGCACGCACCTCGATCTTCACTTCATCAACAAAACGGACCATGGATTCGGATCATCATCGCCGGTCGGCGGAATGTAAATAGGCTACACAAAAGCGAAAAGGGCGCGACGAGCACGCCCTTTCACAACGCAACAGACCGCGGCTCAGCTGACGACGCGCACCAGCGTACGGCCGGCCCGGTCGAAGAACTCGACCTTGCCGTCGGTCAGCGCGAACAGCGTGTGGTCGCGGCCCATGCCGACGTTCTCGCCGGCGCGGATCTTGGTGCCACGCTGGCGGACCAGGATATTGCCGGCCAGCACCTCTTGACCGCCGTAGCGCTTGACGCCCAGGCGCTTGGCGTTGGAATCGCGTCCGTTCTTGGAGGAACCGCCTGCCTTTTTATGTGCCATGGCTTACTCCTTGTCTTCAGCGGCGGCCGCCTTGGCAGCCCGCGGCTTGGAAATCTTCTCGATGCGCACGGCCGTGAACATCTGGCGATGTCCCTTGGTGCGGCGGAAATTCTTGCGGCGACGGCGCTTGAAGATCACGACCTTCTTGCCCTTGCCCTGCTCGGTGACCACGCCCGAGACCTTGAACTTCTCGGCTTCCTTGCCGGCCATCACATCGCCGCCATCGCCGATCATCAAGACCTGGTCGAAATTCACCTTGTTGCCGACCTCGGCATCCAGCTTCTCGATGCGCAGGACGTCGCCCTCCTGCACACGGTACTGCTTGCCGCCGGTCTGAATCACTGCATACATGCTCATCAACCTCGATCGGCTCAGGCCTTGCCCTTGCCGTATTTCTTGTAGAAGCGCTCGACGCGGCCTTCGGTGTCCATGATCTTCTGCTTGCCCGTATAGAACGGGTGGCAGGCCGAACAGATTTCCACATGGAAATCGCCGCGGGTGGAATGCGTTTCGAAGCTATTGCCGCAGGAACAGACGACCTTGGCGGGCTTGTAATCGGGATGGATACCAGCTTTCACGTTTGTACTCCGTCTCTTCGAAAGGGCGCGATTTATACCTGTAACGCCTCGCCGTTGCAAGACCCGGAACGGCACAAGGGCGGGGATCAACCCCGCCCTTGTCATCGCCGGTCAAGCCCGCGTGTCGTTTACTGGAACAGGCCGGTGTTTTCTTCCACCTTGGATGTGGACATCGAGTAGTTCTTCACGACGCCATCCTTGTTGAACATGATCACCAGCTGCTTCTTGTCGCCGACGGCGCCGGAACCGAACATGTTGACGATTGGAATGTAGTTCGCAGCCTTGGCATGGGCCTTGACGAAATCGTACTCCCAGATCTCGTTGCCACTGTCCGTGAAGCGCGTCTCCATCGGATCTCCGTAGATCTTCCTGATGTCGGCCTCTGTCGTATGGCCCTTCCTGATCTTCTGGGCCACCGTTTTCTGGGTTTCGTCCTTCAGCACCAGGTTGCCGCTGCTGGCGCAGCCCGCCAGTGCCAGAACCGCTACGGCAAGCGTCACCGCCATTGTTCTACTCAATCGCATCGTTCCCCTCCCGATTCACGCATTATCCATGCGGTAAAGAAGGATAAACGTAAGGACATGTCAGATCGGAGATGTGACCCCTGTCACACCCGGTGATTGTCAGACGAGACCGGCCAGCACGCTCTTGCACAGCGCCATCAGCGGCCCGGGAAAGATGCCGATGGCCACTACGGCGATGGATGTCACCGCCACCGTGGCCTGCATCAGCCGGTTCTCGGCGAAATTGAAGGCCACCCGCTCCTCGTCGAAATAGATGTATTTGACCACCCGGATGTAGTAGTAGGCCCCCACCACCGAGAACAGCACGCCGATCAGGGCCAGGTACAGATGCCCCGCCTCGATGGCGGCGAGGAACACCGCGTACTTGGCCCAGAAGCCGCCGAGGAACGGGATGCCGGCCAGCGAGAACAGCATCAGGGCCATGGCCAGGCCGTAACCGGGCCGGGCTCTGGCCAGGCCCGCGAAGTCGTCGAGCAGCTCGCCCTGGATGCCCTCGCGCCGCATCAGGGAGATGATGGCGAAGGCCCCGAGGCTCATGAACATGTACACCGACAGGTAGACCAGCACGCCCGCATAGCCGGCGGCGCCGCCGGCGATCAGGCCCAGCATCACGAAGCCGACATGGCCGATCGTCGAATAGGCCAGCATGCGCTTGATGTTGCGCTGCGCGATCGCCGCCACATTGCCCACCGCCATCGTCAGCACCGCCAGGGCCGACAGCACGGTGACGTATTCGTGCTGCAGTGCCGGCAGCGCGCTGGCGAGCACCCGGATCAGCAGCACGAAACCGGCCACCTTCGGGGCCACCGACATGAAGGCCGTCACCGGCGTCGGCGCGCCCTCGTAGGCGTCCGGCGTCCACATGTGGAACGGCGCCACCGACAGCTTGAACAGCAGGCCGGCCAGCAGGAACACCATGCCGAGCATCACGGCCATGTGCGTATTGCCGCCACTGGTGGCGATCGCCTGGCCGACGGCGGCGAAATCGAAGGAGCCGGTCACGCCGTACAGGAAGGAGATGCCGTACAGCAGGAGACCCGAGGCCAGCGAGCCCAGCACGAAATACTTCAGCGCCGCCTCGCCCGAGCGCAGCACCTCGCGCTGGTAGCCGACGAGCACGTAGACGCACAGCGCCATCAGTTCCAGGCCCAGGTACAGCATGATGAAGGTGTTGGCCGAGGCCATCAGCATCATGCCTGTGGCGGCGAACAGCATCAGCACGTAGTACTCGCCGGTGTGCGCCTCCCCCCGCATGTAGTCGATCGACAGGATCGCCGCGATGGCGGTCGTCGTCAGGATCAACACCTTGGCGAAGGCCGCGAACGGATCGAGCACGAAGAAGCCGTAGAAGGCCACGAGCGGCTTGGCGCTCATCACCTGCACCACCGTGAAGGCCGCGAGCACGCACACCGCGATGGTCGCATAGCCGCTCCAGTGCTTGCGGTTCGCAGGCAGGAACAGGTCGACGATCAGCAGCGTCATGGCCGCCACGGCCACGAACATCTCCGGCATCAGCGTTGCCAGATGCTCGGGGAACGGGAATGGGAAGCTCACATTGGCCATCGTCTACCTCAGCGCCGCGATTTCATGGATCTGACCGCTCTCGGCCAGTGCCGCCGCGGCCGGCAGCTTGCTGGCCGAGGCCTGGGCCACCAGGTGTTCCACCGAGGCGTGCATCACGTTCAGCACCGGCTTCGGATACAGGCCCATCCACACCACCAGCGCGATCAGCGGCACGAAATAGGCGAACTCGCGCACGCTCATGTCGGGCATGGACTTGACCGTGTCCTTGACCAGGTCGCCGAACACCACGCGCTTGTACATCCACAGCGTGTAGCAGGCGGACAGCACCACGCTGGTGGCCGCACCGATGGCCACCCATTTGGTCGAGACGGCCAGATGCGCCTGGGCCGCGGCGGAGGATGAGAACGTGCCGAGCAGCACCATGATCTCGCCGATGAACGAGGAGGCGCCCGGCAGCGCCACGTTGGCCATGGCGAAGACCAGGAACACGGCCGCGAACACGGGCATCACGTTGACCACGCCGCCGTAATCGGCGATCAGGCGCGTATGCAGCCGGTCGTACATGACGCCGACGCACAAAAACAGCGCGGCGGCGACGAAGCCGTGGCTGATCATGTTGACGATCGCCCCCTCCACCGCCTGCTGCGTGAGCATGAAGGTGCCGAGCGTGACGAAGCCCATGTGCGCGATCGACGAATAGGCGATCAGGCGCTTCATGTCCTCCTGCATCATCGCCACCAGCGAGATGTAGACGATGGCGATCAGCGACAGGACCACGACCAGCGGTACGAAGTACTGCGAGGCATCCGGGCAGATCGGCAGCGAGAAGCGCAGGAAACCGTAGGCGCCCATCTTCAGCAGGATGCCGGCCAGGATCACCGAACCGGCCGTCGGCGCCTCGGTGTGCGCGTCGGGCAGCCAGGTGTGCACCGGCCACATCGGCACCTTGACGGCGAAGGCCACCAGGAAGGCCAGCCACAGCCAGATCTGCCAGTGGAAGTCGAAGGGGTAGGCCATCAGCTTCAGGACGTCGAAGGTGTGCCCGGCCTTGAGGTACATGGCCAGCAGCGCGATCAGCATCAGCACCGAGCCGCCCAGCGTATACAGGAAGAACTTGATCGTGGCGTAGACGCGGTTCTTGCCGCCCCAGATGCCGATGATCAGGTACATCGGCAGCAGCATCGCCTCCCAGAAGAAGTAGAACAGGATGGTGTCCAGCGCCGAGAACACGCCGATCAGCGTCGTCTCCAGCACCAGGAAGGCGATCATGTACTCCTTGACGCGCGTCTGGATGCAGCGCCAGGCCGACACGACGCAGATCACGGTCAACAGGCTGGTCAGCAGGATGAACGGCATCGAGATGCCGTCGACACCGAGATGGTAGTTGACGTTGAAGCTGGAGATCCACGGATGCAGCTCCTCGAACTGCATATGGGCCGTCGACGGATCGAAGGCGAAGGCCAGCGGCAGGGTCACGACGAAGGTGGCTACGGACACGGCCAGCGCGGCCCAGCGCACCGCCGCCTCGCCGCGCACGAACAGCCAGATGGCCAGCGCTCCCGCCAGGGGCAGGAAGATGCTCAGCGACAGGATGGGGAATCCGAGGACGTTGTTCAGCTGCTCCATCTCTTCTCCCTCAGGCCTTCAGAATCAGCCAGGTCAGCACGGCGAACAGCCCCAGCACCATGGCGAAGGCATAGTGATAGATCATGCCGGTCTGGATCTCGCGCAGCCGGGCCGCGCCCCCCCTGATGGTGTTGACGATGGCCCCGTGGATGATGGCGCCGTCGATCAGGCCGAGATCGGCCTTGCGCCACAGGAGCGTGCCCAGCCGGCGCGCCGAGCGCACGAACAGCCACTGGTACAGCTCATCCCAGTACCACTTGTTGAGCAGGAAGG
>DATLWN010000004.1:0-8662 GCA_035576305.1 Mariprofundaceae bacterium | reverse complement strand
AGGCCGCTGCCAGTCCGGCACATGCCGCTGGTCCGGCCGCGCCGACAGCGTCAGGCCGCCGGGCGCCACATTGCGGGTGATGATGCTGCCCGCGCCGATCGTGGCGCCGTCCCCGACCTCGACCGGCGCCACCAGCTTGGTGTCGGAGCCGACGAACACATGGTCGCCGATCAGGGTCGGGTGCTTGTTGGCCCCGTCGTAATTGCAGGTGATGGTGCCGGCGCCGATGTTGCAGTCCTCGCCCATCGTCGTGTCGCCGACATAGCTCAGGTGGTTGATCTTGCTGGCGCGGCCGATCACCGACTTCTTGATCTCGACGAAATTGCCGACATGCACGCGTTCGTCGAGCTTCGCCTCGGGGCGCAGGCGGGAGAACGGCCCGACGCGGGAGCCGGTGCCGACGCTGGCCTGATGGATGTGGGAGAAGGCGTAGACGGTCGTGTCGTCGTCGAGCCAGGCATCGTGCAGCACCGCATACGGCCCGATCTCGCAATCGTCGCCGACGCGCGTCGAGCCCAACAGCTGCGTGCCGGCGTGAATGACGCTGTCGGTGCCGATCAGCACGTTGGCCTCGATGCGCACCGTGGAGGGCTGTTCGATGGTGACGCCGTTCAGCTGCCAGTCGCGGATGATCCGCTGCTGCATGATCGCCTCGACCTCGGCCAGCTGCACGCGGTTGTTGACCCCGAGCATCTCGGTTTCGTCCTCCATGCAGATCGAGTGGACCTTCAGGCCGTCCTTCAGCGCGATCGGCACGATGTCCGGCAGGTAGTACTCGCCCTGGGCGTTGCGGTTCTCGACCTGGTGCAGCAGCGCGAACAGCACGTCGCGGCGCACGCAGTAGATGCCGCTGCTGACCTCGTTGATCCGCCGCTGCGCATCGGAGGCATCCTTTTCCTCGACGATGGCCGTGACCTCGCCCGCCCCGTCGCGGACGATGCGGCCGTAGCCATGGACGTTGGCCGGTTTCGCCGTCAGCACCGTCACCTCGGCGCCGCCGTCGGTATGGGCCTCAAGCAGGCTGAGCAGCGTCCCGCTGGTCAACAGCGGCGTGTCGCCGCAGACGATCATCACGTCGCGCACGTTCTTGATCACCTGTTCGGCCTGCTTGACGGCGTGGCCGGTGCCGAGCTGCCTGTCCTGGATCACCCACTCCAGGTTCGCCGGCTGACCGATATGGGCCTGCACCGCATCGCTGCCGTGCCCGGTGACCACGGCGATGCCGTGGGGCCCCAGCTCCTCCACCGTGTGCAGCACGTAATCGATCATGGCCTTGCCCAGCACCTTGTGCAGCACCTTGGGCCTGGCCGAACGCATGCGCTTGCCCTGGCCGGCAGCCAGTACACATACCTGGAGTTCGGGATGATGAAGCGGCGTGACCATGGTGCCTCCACGCTGGGGGTATCGGTCAAAGGCTGACACAAGCGGCATGCCTTGCAAAGCGGCCAGCCTAGCCGGGCGCCATCCCGGCCCGTGTGTGCGCCGTCACCGGAAAACGAAAGGGCCGCCCTGCGGCGGCCCCGTCGTCCGATCCCCTGGGCGGGATCAGTGCTTCTTTTTCTTCTTCAGCCAGGCCAGACGGGCGGTGGCGATCGCCAGCTCCGCCTCGGCCATCGCCAGATCGACATCGGCGGTGCGATGCTCCAGCTTGGTCTCGGCCTCACGCGCGGCCGCCATGGCCTGGGCCTCGTCCAGATCGGTGGCGCGCTCGGCCGAATCGGCCAGCACCGTGATCATGTCCGGCTGCACCTCCATGAAGCCGCCGGAGATGAACACCTCGTCGACCTCTTCGCCGTTGCTCACGCGCAGCTCGCCGGGCATCAGCGCCGCCAAGAGCGGCGAGTGCTTCGGCAGGATGCCGAGCTCGCCGGCACGGCCCGGCGCCACCAGCATCTCGGCCTCGCCGCGGTAGACCTCGCGCTCCGCCGTGGCCACCAGGACCCTGATCTTCGCGGCCATCAGGCTTTGGCCGCCATCTTCTCGGCCTTGGCCACGGCCTCCTCGATGCCGCCGACCATGTAGAAGGCCTGCACGGGCAGGTGGTCGTACTCGCCGGCCAGGATGCCCTTGAAGCCGCGGATCGTATCCTCTTTCTTGGCAAAGACGCCCGGTGAACCGGTGAACACCTCGGCCACGTGGAACGGCTGCGACAGGAAGCGCTGCACCTTGCGCGCACGGGCCACGACCAGCTTGTCCTCGTCGGACAGCTCGTCCATGCCCAGGATGGCGATGATGTCCTGCAGCTCCTTGTAGCGCTGCAGCGTCTTCTGCACGCCCTGGGCCACCTCGTAGTGCTCGATACCGATGATCTTCGGGTCCAGCTGGCGGCTGGTGGAATCCAGAGGATCCACGGCCGGGTAGATGCCGAGCTCGGCGATCTGGCGGGAGAGCACGATGGTCGAGTCCAGGTGCGCGAAGGTCGTGGCCGGGGCCGGGTCGGTCAGATCGTCCGCCGGCACATACACGGCCTGCACGGAGGTGATCGAACCGACCTTGGTGGAGGCGATGCGCTCCTGCAGGCGGCCCATCTCCTCGGCCAGGTTCGGCTGATAGCCCACCGCCGACGGCATGCGGCCCAAGAGTGCGGACACCTCCACACCGGCCAGCGAGTAACGGTAGATGTTGTCGATGAAGATCAGCACATCGCGGCCTTCGTCGCGGAAGTACTCGGCCATGGTCAGGCCCGTCAGGGCCACGCGCAGACGGTTGCCCGGCGGCTCGTTCATCTGGCCGTAGACCAGCGCCACCTTGTCCAGCACCTTCGACTCCTTCATCTCGTAGTAGAAGTCGTTGCCCTCGCGGGTGCGCTCACCGACGCCGGCGAACACCGAGTAGCCGCCGTGTGCCTTGGCGATGTTGTTGATCAGCTCCATCATGTTGACGGTCTTGCCCACGCCGGCGCCGCCGAACAGGCCGACCTTGCCGCCCTTGGCGATCGGCGCCATCAGGTCGATGACCTTGATGCCGGTCTCGAGGATCTCCTGGGCCGGGGCCAGCTCGTCGAAGGCCGGCGCGGCGCGGTGGATCTCCCAGCGGTCCTCGGACTTGACGTCAGCGCCGTCGAAGTCGATGCCGTCGCCCAGCACGTTCATGATACGTCCGAGCGTGGCCTTGCCGACCGGCACCTTGATCTGGGCGCCCGTGTCCTCGACGTCCATGCCGCGGCTCAGGCCGTCGGTGGCACCCATGGCGACGGTGCGCACCGTCCTGTCGCCCAGGTGCTGCTGCACCTCCAGCGTCAGCTTCGGGTTCTTCAGCTTCAACGCATTGTAGATATGGGGCAGATCCCCGGTGGGGAAGCGGACGTCCACGACGGGACCGATCACCTGCACGATTTTTCCTACGCTCATCGCTCTACCTCTCTAAAGACAATCGATACTGTTACTGGGCGGCACTGGCGCCGGCGCAGATCTCCGCCAGCTCCTGCGTGATCGCCGCCTGCCGCGCCTTGTTGTACGTGATGCGCAGATCGTTGACGATCTCCTTGGCATTGTCGGTGGCGCTCTTCATCGCCACCATGCGCGCGGACTGCTCGCAGGCCTTGTTCTCGAGCACGCCGTGGAACACCAGGGACTCGATGTAGCGGCGCATCAGCTGGTCCAGCACCTCGCGGCTGTCCGGCTCGTAGATGTAGTCCCAGTAGCCCGGATGCTTGATCTCGGCCGGATCGGGGCACGGCAGCAGCTGCACGGTGGTCGGCGTCTGGGTCAGGGTGTTGACGAACTGGTTGAACACCAGGTGCAGCTCGTCGATCTCGCCGGCGAGGTAGCGCTCCATGGCCAGCGTGACGACGCCGAGGATGTCCTTCAGCTCAGGCGAATCGGGGATGTTCTCGGCCAGGCCCTTGACGTCGCCGCTGATGCGGCGCATGAACATGCCGGCGCGGCGGCCGACGGTGTAGGCCTCGAACGGCAGGTCCTTGCCCTTGATCAGCGCCAGCGTGGCCTTGAACGAATTGGTGTTCAGCGGGCCGCACAGGCCCTTGTCCGTGCTGATCATGATCAGGCCGACGCGCCTGACGCTCTCGCGCGGCACGATGAACGGGTGCCTGTACTCCGGATGCGCCTGCATCAGGTTGGCGATCACGCGCGCGATGCCCTCGGCATAGGCGCGGGAGGCCACCACGTTCTCCTCGGCCTTGCGCATCTTGGAGGCGGCCACCATCTCCATGGCCTTGGTGATCTTGGCCGTGTTCTGGATGGCCTTGATCTGCCCCCGGATCTCCTTGGCTGAAGCCACTTGCTACCCCTTAGTAGGTGCCGGTGGCCTTGAACGCGGCCATCGCCTTGTTCAGACCCTCGACGACCTGCTCGCTCAGCTCCGGCTTGGCATTCAGGCCCTCGATCAGGGCGGAATGCTGCGAGCTGAGGTGCGCCATGTACGCCTTCTCGAAGGAGGTGATCTTGTCGGCCGGCACGTCATCCAGATCGCCGTTGTTCAGCGCATACAGGATGGCGGTCATCTCGGCCACGCTCATCGGGCTGTTCTCGTTCTGCTTCAGCACCTCGGTGCCGCGCTTGCCGCGCTCGATCTGCTTGCGGGTGGCCTCGTCCAGGTCGGAGGCGAACTGGGCGAAGGCCGCCAGCTCGCGGTACTGGGCCAGGTCCAGGCGCAGGCCGCCGCCGACCTTCTTCATCGCCTTGGTCTGGGCCGCACCGCCCACGCGGGACACGGACAGGCCGGCGTTGATGGCCGGGCGCTGGCCGGCGTTGAACAGGCTGGTCTCCAGGAAGATCTGGCCGTCGGTGATCGAGATGACGTTGGTCGGCACGAAGGCGGACACGTCGCCCTCCTGCGTCTCGATGATCGGCAGCGCGGTGAGCGAGCCGGTCTTGTCCTTGACCTTGCCCTTGGTGAACGCCTCGACGTATTTCTCGTCGACACGCGAGGCGCGCTCCAGCAGACGCGAGTGCAGGTAGAACACGTCGCCCGGATAGGCCTCGCGGCCCGGCGGGCGGCGCAGGATCAGCGACACCTGGCGGTAGGCCCAGGCCTGCTTGGTCAGATCGTCGTAGATGATCAGGGCGTCCTCGCCGCGGTCGCGGAAGTACTCGCCCATGGTGCAGCCGGAGTACGGCGCGATGTACTGCAGCGCCGCCGACTCGGAGGCCGAGGCGGAGACGATGATGGTGTTGTCCAGCGCCCCGTGCTCGCGCAGCGTGCGCACCACGTTGGCCACCGTCGATGCCTTCTGGCCGACGGCGACATAGACGCAGGTGACGCCGGTGGAGGCCTGGTTGATGATGGTGTCGATGGCGATGGCGGTCTTGCCGGTCTGGCGGTCGCCGATGATCAGCTCGCGCTGGCCGCGGCCGATCGGCACCATCGAGTCGATGGCCTTGATGCCGGTCTGCAGCGGCTGGCTCACCGACTTGCGCTCGATCACGCCCGGCGCGATCTTCTCGATGGCGTCGAAGCCGGAGGCCTTGATCGGGCCCTTGCCGTCGATCGGCTGGCCGATCGGGTTGACGACGCGGCCCTTCAGCTCGGGACCGACCGGCACCTGGAAGATCTTGCCGGTGCACTTGACCTGGTCGCCCTCGCGCAGATGCTCGCAGGGGCCGAAGATCACGGCGCCGACGCAGTCCTCCTCGAGGTTCAGCACCATGCCGGTGGTGTTGTCCGGGAACTCCAGCATCTCGCCGGCCATGGCGCCGGACAGGCCGTGCACCAGGGCCACGCCGTCGGCGACCGAGATGATCTGGCCGATGTTGGCGTCGGCGGCCGTCGCCGCAAAGCCCTTGATCTGCTCTTTGATGATTGAACTGATTTCTGCGGTGTCGAGCTTCATCTTCTTACCTCAAAGCCTTGTCTAAAAAATTCGTGTCGCGGGCCTACGCCGCCATGGCCCGCTTCAGGGCCTCCAGGCGCGAGCGCACCGAATAATCGATCAGCCGGTCCCCGATGCGCACCACGAGCCCCCCGAGGAGCGAGGCATCCTCGGACACGCTCAGGCGCACGCTGCGGCCGGTGATCTTGCCCAGCTCCTTGGCCAGGCCCTTCTGCTGCGCCTCGCTGAGCTTGACGGCGGTGACCACGTCGGCCTCCACCTCGCTCTCGGCCTGGCGCATCATCTGTTCGAACAGTTCGCGGATCTCGGGCAGCAGCTCGGCCTTGCCACGCTCGCACAGCATGGCGACCAGCCGCTTCATCTCCGCCGGCAGCGTTCCCGCCGCCTTCTCCAGCACCGCCGTCTTCAGCTTCGCCGGATAGCTCGGATTGCCCAGCACCTCGCGCACCGCATCGAGTTCGGCCACGGCGGCCAGCTTCTCCAGCGCGGCGCGGTTCTTGGCGCCGTCCTGCTCCAGCTCGAACAGGGCCCGGGCGTAGCGGCGGGAGATCTGCTGCGTTCTCATGCGTTACCGAACCCCTTGCTGACGATGCCCTCGATCAGCTTGCCGTGACGGCTGGCATCCAGCTCCGACTCGATCACGCGCTCGGCGGCCAGGATGGCGATGCCCGCCACCTCCTGGCGCAGCGCCTGGCGGGCGCGTCCCACCTCGGCATTGATCTCCTCGCGGGCGCCGGCGACGATCTGGTCGGCCTCGCCCCTGGCCTTGTTGACGGCCTCCTCGTGGATCTCGGCCGCACGCTTCTCGGCGGCGGCCACGATCTCCTGGGCCTTGGCCTTGGCGATCTTCAGCGCCTCGGCGATCTGGGCCTCGGCCTCTGCCTTGGCTTCCTCGCCGGCCTCGGCGGCAGCCAGGCCGTCGGCGATGCGCTTGGCGCGCGTCTCCATCAGGTTGTTCAGCGGACCGTACAGGGTCTTGGCGAGGAAGATCACCAAGGCCACGAAGACCACGATCTGGCCGACGAATGTTAGATCAATGCTCATAGGTTCACCTCAAGCCGTACAACGTTTGCGCAGGTCTCTCCGCCTTATCCCAGGAACGGGTTGGCGAACAGGAACCACAGCGCGAAGGCCATGATGATGAACGGGAAGGACTCCATCAGGCCGGCGAAGATGAACATGTTGAACATCAGCTGCGGGCGCATCTCCGGCTGGCGGGCGATGCCCTCCAGGGTCTTGGACGTGATCAGGCCCCAGCCGATGGCCGAGCCCAGACCGGCGGCAGCCAGGATCACGCCCACCGAGATGGCGGTTGCAGCGGTGATAATCGTATGTGCGTCCATTTTACTCTCCTCAGTACTACGTCAATATAAACTCAAGCCAAGTATCGCCCGGCCTCAATGCTCCACCGGCTGGTGCGCGATCGACAGGTACACCACGGTCAGGATCATGAAGATGAAGGCCTGCAGCAAGCCGATGAACATGTGGAAGATCGACCAGCCGAAGCCGACGAAAAAGCCGAAGAACTTGCCGACGGCGCCGCCGCTCAGCAGCAGGAAGGCGATCAAGAGGAAGATCACCTCGCCGGCGAACATGTTGCCGAAAAGTCGGAAGGACAGGCTCAGGGGCTTCGCGACCTCCTCGACGATCTTCAGGATCAGGTTGATCGGGATCAGCACGACGCCGAGCAGCTTGACGATGGGGTTCTTGGCGTTCAGCAGCAGGCTGGCGAAGGGCTCCAGCAGCAGCTCCTTCAGAAAGTGCACCGGCTTCAGCTTGAACTCGTAATACAGCACCAGCACGAACACGGAAATGGCCATGGCCACGGGCAGGTTCAGGTCGTTGGTCGGCACCTGGCGGAAATGCGGCAGCCCGAACAGGCCGGCGACGTGGTGCATCGTATAGGCGGGCAGGATGTCCATGCAGTTGCACAGGAACACGAACACGAACACGGTCATCGCCAGCGGCGCGATCAGCGGGTTGTGCACCGGGAAGTTGTCGCGCACCGTCTGGTTGATGAAGTCGACGATGGATTCGACGAAGTTCTGCGTGCCGCTCGGCGTGCCGTCCACCAGCCGGGCCTTCAGCCACAGCGAGAAGATGGCCATCGCCCCGGCGATGACGATGGTCAGGATCATCGTGTCCAGGTGGATCTGCATGAACGGGTTGGACTTGTCGACGACATAGGTCCAGTACTGCAGATGTCCGGCGATGCCCTCGCTATGCGGCTGTGCTGCCAACGCAGATCCCCCTCTTCAACTTCAGGCCCCGGACCGGGCGCGCCACACGCCCGCGAGACCGTAGACATAGACCACCGCCTGGGCAGCCAGCATACCCGCCGCCACCCAGGGGAGATACAAACCCGCCGCGAAGGCCAGTGCCAGCGCCAGCAGCAGAAAAACGAACCGGAGCACCGCCGAACGATATAACGATCGCTGCCCGCTCCCGGATGGTTGGCTTACCGCCTGTTCGATTCCCCGATACAGCCACAGACCATTGGCGCTCATCAGCGCCGCCCCGTACAGCAGCGAAAGCCCGTCGAGCCATCCCGACGCGAACGCCACGATCGTGGCACCCAGGCAGGATATCGCCGCCTGCACGACCAGAATATTGCGGAGATCCGCCCTTCCGGTCCGCTCGCCGCGCCCGTCCCCGGCCTGCGGCCGGCCGGATGCGGCATCATTCACTTGCTGGGAATCCAGCCCCCCCGATTTACGGGCCCGATTGCTACCATCATCACCGGACGAAATCAACATAAAGAAACTGGGGGTTCGTGCCTATTTGTAGACGGCGCGCAGGCCGGCCAGGTACCGGTCCAGGCGCGTCTGGCCGTTGCCGACGGACGCGTCCGGATCCTCGCCCAGGGCCTTC
>DATLWN010000003.1:0-7907 GCA_035576305.1 Mariprofundaceae bacterium | reverse complement strand
GGCGCGCGCCTGGGCTGAGTCGGGGCGCGCGAGGGTGATCGGTGCGCCCTCGTCGCCGCCCACGCGCGTGTCGGGATCGAGCGGGAGCTGCGCGAGCAGCGGCACGCCGTACTCCTCGGCGATGCGCCGCCCGCCACCCTCGCCGAAGATCGCGTAGCGCTTCCCCGTGTCGGGGGCGACGAAGGAGCTCATGTTCTCCACGATCCCGAGGATCGGCACGTTCAGGCGCTGGAACATCCCGATCGCCTTGCGCACGTCCAGCAGCGCGACGTCCTGTGGCGTCGTCACCATGACGACCCCCGAGAGCGGGATGACCTGGGAGAGCGAGAGCTGGGCATCCCCGGTGCCGGGCGGCATGTCGAAGACGAGCACGTCGAGCGGACCCCACAGCACGTCCTTCAGCATCTGCTGGATGAACGAGTGGATCATGGGGCCGCGCCAGACGAGCGGCTCGCGCTCGTTCACGAGGAGGCCGATCGACATCATCTTGAGCCCGTGCGCCTCGACGGGAAGGATCTTGTTGTCGAACATGCCGGGCCGGCCGCGCGCGCCGAGCATGAGCGGCACGTCCGGGCCGTAGACGTCGGAGTCGACGATGCCGACGGCCCCGCCCGTCTGTCGAAGCGCCACCGCGAGGTTCACCGCGACGGTGGACTTGCCGACGCCGCCCTTGCCGGAGGCCACGGCGATGATGTTGCGGATGCCGGGGATGGCCTGCCTGCCCTGCGGGGCGTGGGAGGCGACGCGGGATGTCATCTGGATGCGGGTGGAGCGCACGCCGGGCAGGGCGCCGATCAGCGCCTCGGCCTGTTTGCGGAACTCCTCCTTGACCGGGCAGGCGGGGGTGGTCAGCTCGATGGTGCAGGCCACCTCGCCGCCATCGATGCGCACGTCCTTGACGAAGCCCAGGGCGACGATGTCCTTGCCGAAATCGGGATCGACGATCTGGCGCAGCGCATCCAGGATCATCTCGTTCGTCAGTTCGCTGGCGTGGTTCATCACGATCCTCCGGGCCGTCATCGTCTAAATCAGACCGATTTTGTCAAGTATACCATCCGTGCGCCTGTTGTCAGCGCATATCGGCGCAATCACACAGGAAAAAAGACGGGTTTTTATGGTGTACTGCGTCATGACGGGTGTTTATCATCGCCGCCCATGGGCGAAGCTGCTGTCGTGTTGTTGTCTGCGGTGCTGGTCAACAACTTCGTGTTGACCAAATTCCTGGGCATCTGTCCCTTCCTGGGTGTTTCCGGCAAGGTGGAAACCGCGGTGGGCATGTCCTTCGCGGTGATGTTCGTGATGACGCTGGCCGCCACCGTCTCCTGGCTGGTGCAGCAGTATCTGCTGATCCCGCTGCATCTGCTGTATCTGCAGACGATCTTCTTCATCCTGATCATCGCGGCGCTGGTGCAGTTCATCGAGATGATGATCCACAAGACCAGTCCGGTGATGTACCAGGCCCTGGGCATCTTCCTGCCGCTGATCACGACGAACTGCGCCGTGCTCGGCGTGGCCCTGTTGAACGTGCAGAAGAAGCAGACCTTCCTGACCTCGGCCCTGTACGGGTTCGGGGCGGCTGCCGGCTTTTCCCTGGTGCTGGTGCTTTTCGCCGGGTTGCGCGAGCGCATCGACGGGGCCCCGGTGCCAGCACTGTTCAAGGGCTCCCCGATCACGCTGATCACCGCCGGCCTGATGTCCCTGGCATTCATGGGATTTTCGGGCCTGGTCAAATTTTAACATATATCAAGCTGTAATTTTCTTGAAATCACATTGATTATATCGTTTATAAAGTCGAGAATACGGGTGTGCCGGATGCCCGCTGCGGGAAGGATCGAAGCGAACGGATGATAGAGCAGGTATGACGAATATTCTCTACGGGGTCTTCAGTCTCGGAGGCTTTGCCCTGGCGGCGGGCATCATGCTGGCTCTGGCCACGCGCCTGTTCCACGTCGAGGGCGATCCGTTGGCCGACAAGATCGATGGCCTCCTGCCCCAGACCCAGTGCGCCAAGTGCGGCTATCCCGGCTGCAAGCCCTATTCGGAGGCGGTGGCCAGGGGCGAGGCCGACGTCAACCAGTGTGTGCCGGGCGGCGAACGCGTGATGCTGCAGATCGCGGACCTGATGGGCGTGGAGCCCAAACCGCTGGCCCAGGAGCCGGAACCGCCGATGCTGGCCTTCGTGCGCGAGGACGAGTGCATCGGCTGCACCCTGTGCATCAAGGCCTGTCCCGTGGACGCCATCCTCGGGGCCCCGAAGCAGTATCATACGGTGATTGCCGATTACTGCACCGGCTGCAAGCTGTGCGTGGAGCCGTGCCCGGTCGACTGCATCGACATGGTCCTGAAGCCCGAGGTGCTGGAGGAATGGACCTGGAAATCGCCGGAGACGGCTCACAGGCCGGTCCGGGTCGGGGGGCATGGCCATGCTGCGCACCCTGCTTGAGCGCATCGGCCTGAGTTCCGGAGGCTTTCCGGGGGGGATCCATCCCGAGCAGTCGAAGCTGACGGCCGGCATGCCGACCCGTGATTGTCCCTTGCCGCCCGTGTTGATCGTGCCGATGAAGCAGCATATCGGCGAGGCCTGCGTGCCGCTGGTCGAGACCGGGCAGACAGTACTGCGTGGCCAGAAGATCGCCCGCGGCCAGGGCTATGTGTCCGCGCCGGTGCATGCGCCCACCTCCGGCAAGGTGGTCAAGATCGAGGAGCATCCGGTGCCGCATCCCTCGGGCCTCGGCCGCCTGAGCCTGTTCATCGAGCCCGACGGCAGGGATGCATGGGACGAAACCCTGGAGCCGTGGCCGGATTACAGGCAGCGGGATATCGGGGAACTGCGCGAGCGGGTGCGCATCTGCGGCCTCGCCGGCCTCGGCGGCGCGGTGTTCCCGACCTTCATCAAGCTGGTCCGTGACCAGAAGCATCCGATCGACACCGTGATCCTGAACGGCATCGAATGCGAGCCGTATCTGACCAATGACCACCGGCTGATGCTGGAGCAGGCGGAGCAGATCGTCGCCGGCCTGGACGTGCTGATGTACATGGCAGGTGCCCGCCACGGCATCATCGCCGTCGAGGACAACAAGCCCGATGCGGCCGCATGCATGCGTGAGGCGGCCAAGCGGCTGGGTACGGCGGTGGCCGTGCACGTGCTGCCGACCCGCTATCCCCAGGGCGGCGAGAAGCAGCTGATCCAGGCCATCACGGGAAGGGAGGTGCCGGCCGGCAAGCTGCCGATGCACATCGGCATCCTGTGCCAGAACGTCGGTACGACCAAGGCGGTGCATGATGCCGTGCTGCTGGGACGGCCGTTGACCGAGCGTATCGTCACGGTCAGCGGCGATGCCGTGCCGCAACCGGGCAACATGAACGTGCGTCTGGGTACGCCGATGCGATTCGTCTTTGCCCAGCATGGGCTCGAGGCCTTCGAGGGCCTGCACGTGATCCATGGTGGCCCGCTGATGGGCGAGCGCCTGCCCAGCGTCGATGTGCCGGTGATCAAGTCCACGAACGGCATGCTGGCATTCAGCACGGATGTGATGGCCGACGCGCACCGCCGGGCTGATCCCTGCATCCGCTGCGGGCATTGCGTCGAGGCCTGTCCCGTACATCTGGTGCCGAACGAGCTGGCCAGCCAATGCCGGCAGGACCAGTTCGACAGGGCGCAGGGCTACGGCCTGTTCGACTGCATCGAGTGCGGCTGCTGCAGCTACGTCTGTCCGTCGAACATCCCGCTCGTGCAGTATTTCCGCTACGCGAAGGGGGAGGTCGGCAAGATCAATCGCGAGCGCATCTTCGCCGACCTGTCGCGTCAGCGCAGTCAGGCCCGCGACGAACGCATCGCCCGTGAGAAGGCGGAGCGGGCCGCCAAGCGGGCGCGTGTGAAGGCCGAGGCCGGGGCTCCGGAGGAAGGCGGGGAGGCATCATCCGCATGAACATGCTGATCAGTTCCCCGCATCTGCACAGCGGCGATTCGGTGCGCGCCACGATGATCACGGTGATGCTGGCCCTGGCACCGGCCGTGATCGTCAGCGTCTACCTGTTCGGCTGGCTGGCCGTGCTGATCATCGCCAGCAGCGTCGTCGGCTGCATGGTGCTGGAGTGGCTCAGCCTGCGCCTGATGGGACGTTCCACGGCGGCGGTGGGCGACGGCTCCGCGGCCCTGACCGGGCTGTTCCTGGCCCTGATCCTGCCGCCCACCACGCCGTGGTGGATGGTGCTGATCGGCTGTTTCATGGCCATCGTGCTGACCAAGCAGATCTACGGAGGCCTGGGATACAACCTGTTCAACCCGGCGCTCGCCGCCCGCGTCGTGCTGCTGATCTCGTTCCCGCTGCAGATGACGACCTGGATCGTCCCGATGCATGTCGGCAATCCGGTGATCGACCTGTACAACCTGCAGGATTGCCTGCAGGTCTTCTTCTTCGGCGTGCAGTCCCTCGGGCATTCGATCGATGCGGTGTCGATGGCCAGTGCCCTGGGTTACGTGAAGACCGAATGGACGCGCGGCGTCAGCGTCGCCGATGCCCTCAGGGGCTATGGCTACAATTACCTGGACGCGTTTCTTGGGCGCGAGGCGGGCAGCTTGGGGGAGACCAGCGCCCTGGCCCTGCTGCTGGGAGGCATCTACCTGCTTGCCCGCCATACGGTGACCTGGCACATCCCGTTCAGTTACCTGGGGACGGTGGTCCTGCTGGCCGCCATATTCAGCACCATCAATCCCCAGCACTTCGCGCCGCCGATGTTCCATCTGATGGCGGGCGGCCTGATGCTGTGCGCCTTTTTCATGGCCACCGATCCCGTTTCGTCCCCGGTGACGCCGGCCGGCCGTCTGGTGTTCGGCACCGGTTGCGGCATCCTGACCTGGGCGATCCGCAGCTTCGGCGGCTATCCCGAGGGGGCGATGTTCTCGGTGGTGCTGATGAACTGTACCGTGCCGCTGATCGACCACTATTTCCGGCCGCGCATCTACGGGCAGGGCCTGCCGAAATGAAGGTGACGCGCGAACAGTGGCTGATGGTGCTGGCGCTGGTTCTGGTGGCGACGATCTGTACGGTGCTGCTCGGCATGGTCGACGAGGTGACGCAGGGGCCGATCACCCAGGCCGAGCAGGATACGCTGTATGCCGCCCTGGTCGAGGTGCTGCCGCCGCACCAGAACGACCCGATCCATGACGTGTTGCACATCAGCGATGCGGATACCGGGCCGGTGACGCTGTACCTGGCCCGCGACGGGCAAGGCAAGGTCAATGGCGCCGCCTTCGAGGTCGTGGCGCCCGACGGCTATTCGGGCAACATCTTCATCCTGCTCGGGGTGGACCGCGACGGGCAGGTGCATGCCATCCGCGTGACCAACCATCACGAAACACCGGGGCTCGGCGACGGCATCGTCAAGAACCATCGCTGGGTGGACAGCTTCGCCGGGCGCGGCCTCGTGGGCACGCGCTGGGCCGTGAAAAAGGATGGCGGCGATTTCGACCAGTTCACCGGTGCCACGATCTCGCCGCGGGCGGTGGTCAACGCGGTCAGACGCGGTCTAGAGTTCTACCAGCGGCACCAGGATCAGGTGGCGGCGGCCGACAGGGTCGCTGCGGCGCCGGGAGGTGTATGATGGACAAGCAGGAGATCTTCGCCGAGGGCTTCTGGCACAACAACACGATCTTCGCCCAGCTGCTCGGCATGTGCCCGCTGCTCGGCGTCACCACCTCGGCCGAGAACGGCTTCTGGATGGGGGCGGCCACCACCTTCGTGCTGATGGGCTCGAACCTGGTGGTGTCGATCGTGCGCGGCGTGATCCCCAAGAACGTGCGCATCCCGGCCTACATCACCATCATCGCCGCCTTCGTCACGGTGGTCGACATGACGATGGATGCCTGGATGCACGGCATGTATCTGGTGCTCGGCCTGTTCATCCCGCTGATCGTGGTCAACTGCTCGGTGCTCGGGCGTGCCGAGGCCTTCGCCAGCAAGAACAGCATCTCGGATTCCGTCGTGGACGGCCTGTCGGTCGGCCTGGGCTTCACGCTGGCGCTGCTGGTGCTGGGCGGGGTGCGCGAGGTGATCGGACAGGGGACATTGTTCGGCACGCCGCTGTTCGGCGCCCACTACCCGGATTTCCTGATGTTCATCCTGCCGCCCGGGGCCTTCATCGCCCTCGGCTTCATCCTGGTCGGGGTTAGGCTGATCAACCGCTGGCTGCAAAAGCGGGCTGCCGCCGGTGTCGTGGTCGGCAGACTGCAGGAAGCGGCGGAGGTGTAAGCGGTGCCATATCCGCATGTGCGGGCCCGCGTGGAGACCGGGTTCGTCGCCCCCGGGCGGGCGATGCGGGGTTGGGACAGGGGCACGTTCTAGCCGCCGTCAGGCCGGGGCCGTCTCCGGCAGCAGGCACGGGGCGTGGAACAACTGGCCGCGCCACATGCCGGGCAGGGTGCGCACCAGCACCAGCATCCAGAAGCAGGCCAGCTGCACGATCAGCAGCGCCGCGAACAGGCGCAGCGGCAGGGCGCCGGTGCAGGCGGCCAGCTTGACGGTGGCCATGGCGAACACGCCGACCGGGAAGGTGAATCCCCACCAGCCCATGTTGAACGGCAGGCCGAGGCGTGCGGTGCGCACGGTGATCAGCCAGGCCGTGACCCACCACCACAGGCCGTAGGCCCAGAGCAGGAATCCGAGCACGATGCCGACCTCCTTGGCGGCGTCGGCCAGCGATTGCAGGGGCGTGCCGGCGAAAGCGGCAGGGGCCGCCTGGCCCAGCACCACCAGTGCCAGGGCGCCGGTGCCGATCGGTCCCAGCGTCAGCCATGCGGACACCGCCATCTCGCGCGGCGGCAGGCTATGGCAGGCCATGCGCAGGAACAGGATGACCAGGATGCCCATGGCCAGCGGCACGGAAAGCGACCACAGCACGCCGCTGACGCCGAGCATCAGCCGGGCCGCCTCCGCCGGCAGGTGCGGGGCCAGGAAGCCGCCGCTGCTCGCCGTCACCTCACTGGCCACGATGGGCAGCAGCCAGATGGCCGTCATGCCTTCCAGCCTGTGCTGCTGGCGGGTGAACATGCGGTAGGGCACCAACAGGCCGGATATCACCGCCAGGGCCACATCCAGCCACCACAGGACATGGGCTACGGCGTATGGATGATGCAGGCTGGAGAACTCCGGCAGGCCGTTGATGATGGGCACCAGCGCCATCGGGATGGCGCCCAGGAACATCGACTGCACCGGGTGATCGAGCATGGGGCCGATCGAGCCAGGAAAGATCAGAAAGCGTGCAATGAACAGCGCCGAGAAGACCAGGAACAGCACGACATCGGCCCACCACAGACTCTCCGCTAACATGTGCTGGCCGGCGAAGGGGTAGGGGAACACGGCGATCAGCAGGCTGAGGATGCCCGTGCCCATGTTCATCGTGAACCAGTTCGGCGTGAACTGGCGGACCAGTTCCCGCGGATGCTCCAGGTGCGTCAATGGCTTGGCCATGCGTGCCTCCATCATGGGAATGGCTGGCAGCATAGGCCACGCATATCATAAATTTAAATTATATTTTATGATGATATACATCATATAAAATGATATATTTCCGGTCATGCGTCTGCATCCGGAACAGATACTCACCTTCGTGGAGCTGGTGCGCCAGGGCAGCATCGGTGCGGCGGCGAAGGCCCGGCATCTGACGCAGCCCGCGGTATCCAACCAGCTGCGCCAGCTGCAGCGGGACCTCGGCGAGGACCTGTACCGGCGCCAGGGACGCGGCGTGGCCCTGACCGCGACCGGCGAGGCCTTCTATGCGCATGCGCTGCGGGTCGAACAGGCCCTGCAGGCGGCGGCCTCGTTCGCCGAGGGGCTGCGGGGGCTCGAATCCGGGCGCGTGCGCGTGGCGGCCAGCCAGACCATCGCCGGCTCGCTGTTACCAGATCG
>DATLWN010000002.1:0-3673 GCA_035576305.1 Mariprofundaceae bacterium | reverse complement strand
ATATCCGCACCATGTGCAAGACCGAGCACAACGAGGTCGTGGCGCTGGGCGGCCTGCACATCATCGGCACCGAGCGGCACGAGTCCCGCCGTATCGACAACCAGCTCAGAGGCCGCGCCGGCCGCCAGGGCGATCCGGGTTCGACCCGCTTCTACCTGTCGATGGAGGACGACCTGATGCGCATCTTCGGCGGCGAGCGCATGCAGGGGATGCTGGACAAGCTGGGCTTCAAGAAGGGCGAGGCCATCGAGCACCCGTGGGTGACCAAGGCCATCGAGAACTCGCAGAAGAAGGTCGAGGGACGCAACTTCGACATCCGCAAGCAGGTGCTGGAATACGACGACGTGATGAACCAGCAGCGCGACGTCATCTACTCGCAGCGGCGCGAACTCTTGGAGGCCGACGACGTGCGCGACGTCGTCGAGGACATGCGCGCCGACTTCGTGGCCCGGCTCGTCGATGCGCACATGCCGCCGAACGTGCATGCCGAGGACTGGGACCTGGACGGCCTGCGCCGGGACCTGGCCGAGAAGACCACGCTGGATGTGGACGTCAAGCCACTGGTGGAGAGCAACCAGGTCGAAAGCAGCGATGCCATGAAGGAGCACCTGGTGCAGGCGCTGACGGCCATGATGGACGACAAGCAGGCGCAGGTCGGCGAGGAGAACCTGCGCCGCTTCGAGAAATACCTGCTGCTGCAGATCCTGGACCACCACTGGAAGGAACACCTGCTGGCCATGGACCACCTGCGCCAGAGCGTCGGCCTCAGAGGCTACGCCCAGAAGCAGCCGCTGCAGGAATACAAGCAGGAGTCCTTCGAGCTGTTCGCGGCGATGATCGAGCGCGTGCGCGAGGAGACGATGATGATGCTGCACCGGGTGCAGGTCGAGCGCGCCCCCGAGCCCGAGGCGCCGAGGCAGGCGCAGCCGATGAACTTCCGGCACGGCGACGAGATCATCGACGAGAACGAGCCGCCGCAACCAATGCGGCGCGACCAGCCGAAGGTCGGGCGCAACGACCCCTGCCCCTGCGGCTCCGGCAAGAAGTACAAGCACTGCCACGGCGCCCGCTGATGGCCACGGACATCGAACAGACGCTGCGCGACCGCAGCCATTCCGCCTGCGAGCTGTGCGGCGCCACCAGTGACCTGGGGATCTACGAGGTCGCCCCGTCCGACGGCAGTGCCGAGCGCTGCATCCTCGTCTGCAGCACATGCCGCGAGCAGATCGGGCATCCGGAGGCCATGGACGCCAACCACTGGCGCTGCCTGAACGAGAGCATGTGGAGCGAGGTCCCCGCCGTGCAGGTGATGGCCTGGCGCCTGCTGAACCGCCTGCGTGGCGAGGGTTGGCCGCAGGACCTGCTGGACATGCTTTATCTGGACGACGAGGCCCGCGCCTGGGCCGAGGCCGGCGCTGACGAAGGCACCGAACCCGCCGTGAAGCATGTCGACTGCCACGGCGCACAGCTCGCGGCCGGCGACACCGTCACCCTGATCAAGGATCTGGACGTCAAGGGATCGAGTATCACCGCCAAGCGCGGAACCGCCGTGCGCAACATCCGCCTGGTGGCCGACAACCCGGAGCAGATCGAGGGCCGCGTCGAGGGCCAGCAGATCGTCATCCTGACCAAGTTCGTCAAGAAATCGGGCTGACTTCCACCTTTTCCAACGCCGCTACCAGGAAATCCATGCGATCCACGCCCCAGAACATCTGCGGGCGGGCCTCACCCTTCAGGATGAATGTGGGCACGCCGAAGCAGCCGGCCTGCAGCGCCGCCTCGGTGTTCTCTCTCAGCCTTGCCTTGCCCGTCTCCAGATCGAGCCGCAGCCAGGCATCCGGGAGATTCTGAACGGCGACGATCCGGGGCAGCCAGTCGGTCTCGCGCACCGGGTCGACGGCCCCGGACCACAGGGCATCGAAGGCGGCGGTGCAGAAGCGGATGCGATCCGCATCCTCCAGCATGCAGGCCAGCGCCAGCGCCGGCCTGGCATCGAAGCTGCCCGGCCGGATCATCCGGAACGGCACGTCGAGCAGCGCCGCCCAGCGCTTCAGATCCTGCAGCAGGTACAAGGCCTTGGGCCGGCAGGTGGCAGGCGGCGTATTGCCCGAATCCTTGACCAGCTTCGGCAGATTGACCGGCAGCCAGCGGATGTCGGCCCCGGCCCGGACGGCCAGCCGCGGCAGGCGCCTGACGGCCAGGTAGCTGTAGGGGCTGATGAAATCGAAGTAGAAATCCAGTGTCACGGGCCCTCCCCCGATCAATCTCGGCAGGGCCGGCAGGGCGGTCAAGCACCGGCGGCTTGCAGGCCGTCCGCTGCGGCCTCAGTCTTGCCCATCATCGACAAAGCTCGCGAGGACATACCGCCATGGCCGTCAATCCGCCCGTTCTGAACCCTCCGCTGCCCGTGCCCGGTTTCCGGGTCGGCACCGCCTCCTGCGGCGTCAAGTCGCCGGCGCTGAAGGGCAAGCGCCAGGATCTGACGCTGATCGTGGCCGATGTGCCCTGCCATGCCGCCGGCGTGTTCACGCAGAACCGCTTCCGCGCCGCCTGCGTGCAGATGGCGGAACAGACGCTGGCCTTCGATGCCGAGCACATCCGCGCCATCGTCGCCAACGCCGGCAATGCCAACGCCGGCACCGGCGCCATGGAGCGCGTGTGGTCCCAGGGCCTGATCGAGGCCGGCGCGGCCGCGGCCAGGGTCCCGACGTCGCAGACGCTGTCCGCCTCCACCGGCGTCATCGGCACGCCATTCCCCATCGAGCGCGTCGAGGCCGGCATGCACGAAGCCGCCGATTCGCTGGCGCCGGACAACTGGCAGGCCGCGGCCAACGCCATCCGCACCACCGACACCTTCGCCAAATGGTCGTCGAAGACCGTCGACATCGGCGGCAGGAACTACTCGCTGACCGGCATCGCCAAGGGCAGCGGCATGATCCACCCGAACATGGCCACGATGCTGGCCTTCGTGGCCACCGATGCCCCGGTCGCCGCCAGTGACCTGCAGCCGATGCTGCGGCGGGTGGCCGACCGCTCGTTCAACTGCATCTCGGTCGACGGCGACACCTCGACGAACGACACCCTGGTTGTGCTCGCCGCCGGCATCGGCCTGGGGCATCCGAGACTCACCGCCACCGCGCAGTTCGAGCACGCCCTCGGCGAGCTGTGCAGCGAACTGGCGCAGATGATCGTGCGCGACGGCGAGGGGGTCTCGAAATTCGTCACCATCGACATCAACGGCGCCCCGAGCGAGCAGGAGGCGCGCGCCATCGGCCGCGCCATCGCCATCTCGCCGCTGGTCAAGACCGCCTTCGCCGGCTCCGACGCCAACTGGGGACGCATCCTGTCGGCCATCGGCAATGCCGGCGTGCCCATCGAGCCGGACCGCATCGCCCTGTGGGCCGATGACGTGCACATCTGCGAGCGGGGCGGCGTGCGTCCCGATTATCGCGATGCCGACGGCATGGCCGTGTTCGCCCAGCCGGAGTTCACCATCCGCATCGACCTCGGCCTCGGGGCCGCCTCGGCGCGCGTGTGGACCGGCGATCTGACGCACGACTACATCTCCATCAATGCCGAATACCGGACGTAGAACTTGTTTGATTGATACGCAAAAGGCGTCCTGCCTTTTGCCCGTTCGTCATTCATGGCGGGAAGGGTCTTCACCCCGCCT
>DATLWN010000001.1:0-4151 GCA_035576305.1 Mariprofundaceae bacterium | reverse complement strand
AACGATCCAGCACATCGTCGCGGGTCGATTCCGCGACGCCAATGACCGTATTGATCAGTTCCTGCTTGACCCCGAGTTCGGCCAGCGTCGAACGCAGATGGGCCAGCACATGATCGAAATGCGCGTCGTTCAGTCCCATCTCGTGCACCAGGCGCTTGTGTCCCTCGCGCATGTCCTTGCCGGTGTAGTTGTTCGGCCCGCCCGTCACCATGGTCAGGAAGGCCTTCTGCTTGTTGGCCTGCATCTGCATATTCACACCATCGAAAAAACGGCTGATGTACTTATCAGCCAAAACACGGCGATAGAAGACATCGACCGCGGCGTTGATGGCGGCCTCACCGCCCAGTTGCTCATAGACTGTACTCATGATCTCCTCCTCTTGTATGTCACCCGCAGCTTATAAGCTGCATCCGAAATACAACATTAAGGAGCCTGGACAAAGATGTCAACGAGATATATGTTATAAGCATGCAGCTGACCCTGTACACTGACTATTCGTTGCGCGTACTGGTGTATCTCGGCATGAGGCCGGAGCATCAGGCGACCATCAGTGAGATATCCGAGGCCTACGGCATCTCCCGCAACCATCTGGTCAAGGTCGTCCACCATC
Organism: Mariprofundaceae bacterium; assembly: GCA_035576305.1. Taxonomy (GTDB): domain Bacteria; phylum Pseudomonadota; class Zetaproteobacteria; order Mariprofundales; family Mariprofundaceae; genus DATLWN01. Next base: position 3,541 of record DATLWN010000001.1, on the reverse strand, counting down.
TCGGGCAGACCGGTTACGTGCACACCACGCGCGGCAAATCGGGCGGCATCCGCCTGGGCAAGCCCGTGCATGACATCGTCATCGGCCAGGTGGTCCGGACCACCGAACCGCACATGAATCTGCTTGAATGCTTCGATCAGGAAACGAATACCTGCCCGATCACCGCCGCCTGTGCCCTGAAACGGGCGCTGTACCAGGCCAGAAAGGCCTTCATGGACGTGCTGGACCAGCACACGCTGGCCGACATCCTCGGCAACCGGCTGCAACTCGAACGGATGCTGACGGGTCGTCTCCCCGCCTAGTCGGGCCTACCGACCGACGCCGATGCGCCCGAACTGGCTGGGCGTCAACCTGGCCGGTGTCTCGGCGTCGTGGCGTTCGACGGCCGCCCTGATCTGGCGGATGGTCCTGTCATCCAGCGTGGGTGGCTTGCCCCCCGAGGCATAACGGCCCTGTTCGAGCCGCTCCAGCCAAGGTCCGACCTGACCGTCTGTCAGCTGCGGGTACATATCGAGGAATCCCAGCGGGGAAAGCCTTGCCGGCAGGCCCAGCATAAGCTTCAGCCTCGTGAACTGCTCGAAGGCATCGCCGGCGGACAACACATGCTGCAATGATGATCGCCTGCTGCTGCGATTCCGGAACCATCCGGCAAGCCTTCTGACCGGCAACAACCACAAGGCCAGCGTCAGCAGCCATAACAGCGATGCGGCCACGGCAATCCACTTCCACCAGCGGGAGGTGTTTGGCACCAGCAGCACATGTCCCGGACGGGACGGATCGGCCTGAAACACGACCTCCCCCTCATCCTGCCGCGGAGGCGATACGGCCAGATGGACCGCCGGCGCCGACACCTTCTCCACGCGCCCATCCTCGGAATTGAAGTACGACACCTCGATCGGTGGCAGCGACAGCGACCCCGCCTTCTGGGGCAGCACCACCTGCCGCCATATCGCAGTGGCCGTCAATCCGTCCTGGCGCTTGTTCAGGGAGATATCGGGGGTTTCGGCATAGACCTTGAACGATCCCCCGAGCTTCATCAGCGGCTTCACATCGGGAAGGGAGTCGCCTGCCATCCCATTGCCCTGGACAGTGACCGTCCAGGTCAGGGGCTCGCCGGCGACGGCCTGCGCCTCGGATATGCCGGAGTGGATGCTCAGCACCCCCACCGGCAGGTCCTTCGCCGCCGCGGGCAGCGGCCTGACGCGAATCTGCTGCGTCGCGCCTGTCGCGGTTTTGGAGCGGAATACATGCTTCTCGTCGCCGATGCTGGCCTGCCCGGCCGCAACACGCCAACTCTTCACCGTCTGCACCAGCGTGGCGCGGACGACCGGGCCCGTGATCGAAAGATCGCCCGACTGCTTGGGAAACAGCAGGTAGATGTAATCCGCCGTCTGCACCCTGCGGCCGTCGACAACCTGCTCGCCCGGCATGTTCTCCTCGACGGCCTCCACCTGAAAGGCGCTGAAATCGGGCGGAACCAGGCTCGGGGATACGATCGGGTTCGTGCTCAGGACGGTGAAGCGATAGACGAGCTGTTGCCGCTGCCAGACGGATGCCCGGTCGATATGCGTTTCGATCCACACACGGGCGTCATCGACACTGCCGGACTGGTTGCGAACGGTCACGGTAAACGCCTGACTGGTCATCGTCCGCCCATTCGAGACGGCATTGAGCGGAGGGATGGTCAGCACCCCCACGTGCTTCGGCCCGAGCTGGAAACGCTTTTCCCGCCACTCCCCGGACTTGCGACCGCTGCCCTTGGGGATGACATAAAAATCCTTGTCCAGCGGACTGGTATCCAGCTGAAAATCCCCGTCACCCCCCGTCAGGCGGACGGAAAGCAGGATCATGTCGTTCTTGCCGATCGTGTTGTGGTCCACCGTGGCCACGAGTCCCGCGGCCGTGGCCGAGGCGGGAAGCAGCAGCAACAGCAGCATCCAAGCGGCAACCCATGATCGCCTTACCATGCATCCCCCCCGGAGCGGGACGCGGATTGCGATGATCCCGAGCGCAGACGATGCCGCAGGAACACGCTGACCCCCTCCTCCACCATCCTGAGCTCCTTCGATGCCTGCTGGGAGCTGATATCCCTGGCATCGGACGGCTGCGTGTGCTGCGTGCCGTCACCCCCGCCCGGTGCCGTGGCGTGGCCTTCCTGATGCGGCGCCGGATGGTGGGAGGGTGACGGCGATGCGGCGTGCTCCCCCGTCCCGCCGGATGCCAGCCGGGAAGCGCCCTGGCCAGCGGACGGCTTGCCCGCCTTCGAGGTCCCGGAGGAACCCGACTGCGCCGACGCATCCGGCCTGTGCAGCGGCAGCAGGCTGTGCTGCGTGGCCTGCTGCCGTTGCTGCGGCGATGTCCCGCCGCCCTGGGGCGGCTGGCTGCCACCCTTGGATTGCTTGCGCTTGCCGGCGGTCAATCCGGCCGGCGGCGGCTGCTCCTCCATCTCCCGCCTGTTCAGGATGCGATCCACGATCTCGAGGTTGTGGCGGGCCTTGGCATGACCGGGCTCAAAGCGCAGGGCCGACAGCCAGGCCTGGCGCGCCTCGGCAAGCCTGTCCTGGGCATACAGGACATTGCCCAGGTTGTACCAGAGACTGGCCATGAACCCCGGCCTGCGTGCGACGGACATCTGCAGGTTGTCCGAAAAACCGGTCTTGTGCGGGGCCAGGGCCAGGCTCTGGCGGAACGCCTGCTCGGCCTCGCGCATCCGCCCCAGATGCATCAGGGCCGTCCCCCTGCCGTACCAGCCCTCGGCACTGCCGTCCCAGTAATCCAGCGCCTGCTGGTCCTGCCCTTGCATGGACAGCTGGTAGGCGATCTGGTTGTTGCGGACGAACCAGCCGGCCTGGGCCGGGACGGGACGGGCCAGCAGGGACACGAGCAATCCCAGCATGAGCGCAGTCATGCCGGCGACGCCGCGCCCGGAGCCGGCCACGACGATGTCCCGGTGCAAGGCCGATGGCGGCGATGATCGGACAAAGCCTTGCACCGGCATCATGCCAGCCACTGCCTGAACCTCCTTCTCCACCACCACGCGAAGATCAGCATGGCGGGAAACAGCGCCCAGCCGAACTCCTCGCGCCAGCGCGTCCGCGAACGCGATGCGGTCTGTGTCCGTTTCACCATACGCTCGATCCCATGATCATAAAGCGCCTGCCAGTCGGCGTCATCCCAGCGGATCCGCGCATAGACCCCGCCCGCCGCCTGCGCCAGCTGCTTCAGATGGCCCTCCTCCATCCGGCTCAGCACGGCCCGGCCGCGGGAATCGTGCACGAATTTCCCCCCGCCCGCCGGGATCAGGCCGCCATCGGTTGTGCCCACGCCCAGGATGAACAGTGGCACCCCCTCACGGCCCAGCCTGGCCGCGGCGGCCAGTGCAGCCGGGTGATCGTGGTCCTCCCCATCGCTCATCAGCACCACCGCCCTGCCGCGGCCGCGCGCCGATTGCAGGGCATCCAGCGCCTGCTGCAATCCGCCGGCCAGGTTGCTGCCCTGATCCGTCACCATGTCCGAGTTCAGCTGCTCGGAGAATCGTTCC